>JAEDJR010000076.1 GCA_016296235.1 Oscillospiraceae bacterium | reverse complement strand
ACTCGCCGTCGATGATGACGTTGCAGGCGCCGCACTCGCCCACCTCGCAGCCCTTTTTCACGGAGGTCAGCCGGAAATCGTTGCGCAGCATGTCGGTCAGGCTGGCCCGCACATCCACCACGGCCACCACGTCCTTGCCGTTGATGTTACAGTGAATCTCTTTGAACTGTGCCATCAGATCACACCTCCCGCAAGACGGATGGATTCGGTCAGGCAGCGCTTGGCCAGCTCCACGGCGATGTGCTGCCGGAAGGCCTTGGAGGCACGCCAGGAATCCCGGGGGTTGATGTCGTCCAGAACCCGGGCGCCGAAGGCAGCCACGGTTTCGCCGCTGACAGGCTGGCCCTTGACGGCCGCTTCGGCGCTGGGCGCCCGCATGGGAACGGGACCTGCCACGCCGTAGGCGATGCGGGCGTCCGCGATGGTTTTCTTGTCTTCCGACAGCTTCACATTGACGGAGCAGCCGGTGGTGGCAATGTCCATGGCCTCCCGCATGGCGTATTTGATGTAGTGACCCCAATAGCCCTCGTAGGACGATTTGGGAATCAGGATGCCGGTCTGAATCTCATCGGGCTTCAGATCCACGGTGCCGGCCTTGATGTAGAACTCGGAAATGGGCACCAGCCGCTTGCCGTTCCGGCCGGTCAGCTCGATGACCGCGTCCCAGGCAAAGAGGGTGGAGGCCGAATCGGCGGAGGTCACGCCGTTGCAGGTGTTGCCGCCGATGGTACCGGCGTTGCGGATCTGGGGGCCGCCCACCATGTCCACGGCCTGGCCCAGAACGTTGATGTACTTCTGAATGATGGGATCCCTGGTGATGTGGGAGAAGCTGGTCAGGGAGCCGATGCGGATGGTTCCGTCCTCCTCCAGCTTCACGCCCCGCAGGTCATCGAGACCGTAGATGGAGATCAGAGCTTTTCCGGCCCGCTTGCCCTCGCGCATCTGCACCAGAACGTCGGTGCCGCCGGCGATAATCTGGGCTTCGGGATGGGCCAGCCGGAGGGCCACCGCGTCCTGCACGCTGGCGGCCTCGTAAAATGCTGCCATATCATACATGATTGTGTACCTCCTTAAAGCAGGCCAGCCTTCTGGAACTGGTCGAACAGCACATGGGGCGTCATGGGACAGCGGTCAATGGCCACGCCGGTGGCGTTGAGGATGGCGTTGCGGATGGCCGGCGCGCCGGAGCAGGCCGGCGGTTCGCCCAGGGCCTTGGTGCCGTAGGGACTGGTGGGCTCGGGGTTCTCCACAAACTGGGCCTCCAGGTGGGGGTGATCCATAAAGGTGGAGAGCTTGTAGTCCAGCAGGTTGTTGTTCAGCGCCCGCCCGGTTTTGGGATCGAACTTCAGCTCCTCGGACAGGCCGTAGCCAATGGCCATGGACATGCCGCCGTGCACCTGTGCCTCGGCCAGAGCCGGGTTGATGAGGGTGCCGCAGTCGTGGACGTTGACCAGATTCAGCAGCTTCACCTTGCACAGGGGGATGTCCACCTCCACCTCCGCAAAGCTGCAGCCGAAGGAATAGGCGTTGTTTTTGATCTGATAGGTGCTTTCAGCCGTGATGTGCTGGGAGTTTGTCAGGCTGTAGAGGGCCTCCGTGGCCAGCTCGCCCAGGGTCATGAGCACACGGCCGTCGGAGACGCGGACGATTTTGCCGTCCACCAGATCCAGCAGGCAGTAGGCCTGGCGGGTCACCTCCTGGGCGTAGCGCAGGATGCGCTCCTTGAGCATGGCGCCGGTCTGGGCGATGGAGAAGCCGCCGATGTAGGTCTGGCGGGAAGCGTAGGCGCCGGTGCCGAAGGGGGTCACGTCGGTGTCCTGGGTGGACACCAGATGCACGTCCTCCACGGGAACGCCCACGGCGTCTGCCGCCATCTGGCTGTAGGCCGTGTCACAGCCCTGGCCGATCTCCGTCTCACCGGTCTGCACCTGGATGGAGCCGTCCTGGTTGAGAATCATCCGGCAGGAGCTGGATTCCAGGGAAATGGGCCATACGGCGGTGTTGTACCAGAACACGGCGCAGCCCACGCCGCGGCGGATGGGGCCGGTCTGATTCTGATATTCCTGATATTTGCGCTGGTAGTCCAGATAGGCTTCGCCTTTTTCCAGCACCTGGTTGAAGGTGTCGAAGTAGTTCTCGTTTTTGGAGAAGCCGTCCACATAGCCCTGGGGCATGAGGAAGCGCCTGCGGTATTCCAGAGGCGCAATGCCAAGGGCGCATGCAATGTCGTCGATGTGGCTTTCTCCGGCGAACATGGCCTGGGGGATGCCGTAGCCGCGCATGGCGCCGGCCACCGGGCGGTTGGTGTAGACCGTCCAGGCGTCGCCCTCCACATTGGCGCAGGGGTACAGCTGCGGGAAGCAGTTCATGCCCTTGGCGGCCACGCCGTGACCGTGGGAGGCGTAGGCGCCCTGGTTGGCGTAGCACTGGATTTTCCGGGCGGCAAAGGAGCCGTCGGGCCGGACCCAGGAGATGATGTGGGTGCGGATGGCATGACGGACGCGGTTGGAAACGAAGGTTTCCTCCCGGCTGCAATCCAGCTTCACCAGCCGGCCGCCCACCTGGGTGGTAAGCCAGGCACACAGGGGCTCATAGAGGGCGTCCTGCTTGTTGCCGAAGCCGCCGCCGATGTAGGGCTTGATGACCCGAACCTTGCCCCAGGGAATGCCCAGCGCCTGGCCCACGCAGCGGCGGACAATGTGCGGGATCTGGGTGGAGGAGGTGATGACGATGCGGCCTGCCTCCATATGGGCCGTGCAGATGTGGTTTTCAATGTGGCAGTGCTGCACCGTGGGCGTGTCATACCAGCCCTCCACACGGATCAGTCCCGGCTCCCGGCTGGCGGCTTCATAGTCGCCGGTGCGGATCTGGCTGTGGGCCAGAATGTTGCCGGGGAATTCCTCGTGGAGCTGGCAGGCGTCCTCTTTCATGGCGTCAAAGACGTCCAGCATCACCGGGTATTCCTCATATTCCACCAGGATGGCCCGGACGGCCTGGCTGGCGGCCACTTCATTTTCCGCAATGACAGCGGCGACGTCGTCCCCGTAGTACCGGACCCGCCGGTTCAGCAGATGGCGGTCCGCCACATCCTGGTGATGGGGATCGGTGCTCCAGGGGTGGCCCGCCGTGGGGAACGGGTGGGAAGGCACGTCGAAGCAGGTGAGGATTTTCACCACACCGGGAATCTGCTCTGCAGCCGAGGTATCGATGGATTTGACCAGTCCGTTGCCGATGGTAGAGTGGACCACCTTGGCAATGAGAGCGCTGCGGTCACACAGGTCGTCCGTATACTTGGCACGGCCGGTGGCCTTGTCATACGCATCCACGCGAAGAACACGATTGCCTACGCTGGCGCTCATGGAACTATCCCTCCTTACCTAATAATTTACCTTATCATACCACAATTTTTTTGGACAGAAAAGAACAGAACGTTATTTTCATGAAAGAATATCGAATTCAGACAAAGCGGAAGCCGGTTGACGGGATATGGGACGGTGCGCTATACTGGAATCTCAACAAACGCGGTGCGTGATTGGGAGGAACAAGGATGAAACTGGGCTGTGTGGTCATGGCGGCAGGCAGCGGAAGCCGCTTCGGAGCCAACAAACTGCTGCAGGATTTTCGGGGAAAGCCTCTGTGCCGGTGGGCGCTGGAAGCGGTGCCGGCGGCGGAGTTTTCCGGTGTGTGCGTGGTGACGGGCTATGAGCCGGTGGAGGAACTGGCCCGTGGTTTCGGCTTCCGAACGGTCTGGAACCGGCAGCCGGAGGCGGGAATCAGCCGAACGATCCGCCTGGGATTGGAACAGCTGACGGATTGCTGCGGCGTGCTGTTCATGACAGCGGATCAGCCCCTGCTGACAGCGGCGTCTGTGGCCCGGCTGACGGAAGCCTTCCGGGAAACGCCGGAGGCCATCGTGGCGGCGTCCTGCGGCGGCAGACGGGGAAATCCCTGTATATTTCCCCGGACGCTGTTTCCGGAGCTGCTGACATTGCAGGGAGACGTGGGCGGCTCGGCAGTGATCCGCACCCACGGGGAGCAGCTGCGGCTGGTGGAGCTGCCGGCCCGGGAGCTGGCCGACTGCGATACGGCCCAGGCTCTGCATGATTTGGAGCGGAGCCGGGAATGCTGACCGTATAAAAAACGCCCGGCCACAAACGGGCCGGGCGCAGCTGCAAAGAAAAGCGCGAATTACAGGCTTCTCTCGTAGGCTTCGATCATTTTCTTGACCATCTGGCCGCCGACGGAGCCGGCTTCGCGGGAGGTCAGGTCGCCGTTGTAGCCCTTCTTCAGGTTGACGCCCACTTCCTGCGCTGCTTCCATCTTGAACTGATCCATGGCTTCGCGAGCTTCGGGAATGTTGATGCTGTTGTTCTTGCTGGTCATGTTGTTCCATCTCCTATAAAAGATTTGTTGGGTACCGCACCAATAGATTGCCCCGCTGTTTTTTGAATATCCGACAAAAACAATGGTAATTTTTCCGCCTGAAAATGGGAAAAATCTGCGGAATCGGCGTAATTTGCCGTTTTTTCGGCTGGATTGCTTTTCTGCGAAAAACAGGATGACAAAGCGGCTCCTTTGGAGTATAATATTCTCAAAACTATGCCCACCGGGGCATTCGCGAAAGGAAGTATGTTCTTATGATGCATTTGGATCACGAAGACGTTCATGGGCACACCCACAGCCATGACCACGACCATGCGCACGAGCACCACCATCATGACTGCGATCAGACCGCCTGCGCCTCCTGCGGCGGCTGCGAGCACAGCCCCCGGGAGGAGCTGATGGCCCTGATGAAGTATATGGTGAACCACAACGCTGCCCACGCCAACGAGCTGGCCGAGCTGGCAAAGAAGCTCGCCGACATGGGCGACAAGACCGCCTACGAGCAGGTGATGCTGGCGGTTTCCGATTTTGAAAAGGGCAACCTGCGGCTGAGCACCATTCTGGCCGCCATGCAGTAAGGAGCGGTTGTTATGTGCCTTTCTACGGTTTATCGCGGTGAAAAAGCGCCGCAGAATATTGTCATGTCCAATGTCCAGCGGATTGACCTCCAGGACGGCCAGATTTTGCTGACGGATCTCATGGACCGCCAGGTGGTGGTCGTGGGCAAGCTGATTATGGTGGATCTGGTGGGCGGCACGGCCATCGTGCAGGAAGCGTAAATGAAGCAGTATGAAATGGTCCGGGAGATCGAAAACCAGTGCGCCAACAATCAGATGCGCGACGTGTTTTTCGAGGAAGTGGAGACGGACGATCCCGTGGCCTACGTCCGCAGTCTGCTGAAGGGCCGGGAGGTGGAGCTGACCGCCGACTATCCCGCCCCTGACCGGGTGACGGTTTTTGCCAATACCTCCGGAATCACGCAGAAATTCCTGTTTACAGAGATTTGAAAATCAAATCTGCCATATTGCTGAATTTTTCAGGTGGAATTTTTCGTTTTTTGTCAGTGTTCCGGCCTTGTATTTGATAGGGAAATATGTTACGATATTTTCGTATCGAAAGGACGGGAGAAGTGCGCCCGTTTTTCGTGACGCGATTAGAAAAGGAGTCCAAGTCAATGCCTACCCATACGATTGCGGTTGCCGGCAAGGGCGGCGTGGGAAAGACCACCACCTGCGGCATGATCGTTGATTACCTATGCAAAAAGAAGGACGGCCCCATTCTGGTTGTGGACGCCGACGCCAACTCCAACCTCAACGAGGTCCTGGGTGTGGAAGTGGAAACCACCCTGGGCGCCATCCGGGAGGAAATGGCCCAGGCCGAGCTGAAGGGGACTGTCCCCAAGAATATGACCAAGGCCGACTATGCGGATATGAAGTTCTCCCAGGCGCTGATCGAGGAGGACGATTTCGACATGCTGGTTATGGGCCGCACCCAGGGCAAGGGCTGCTATTGCTTTGTCAACGGCGTGCTCAAGACCCAGGTGGACAAATACGCCAAGAACTACCGGTATCTTGTCATCGACAACGAGGCCGGTCTGGAGCACATCAGCCGCGGCACGCTGCCCCATGTGGACACCATGCTGCTGATTTCCGATTGCTCCCGCAGAGGGATTCAGGCTGTGGCCCGCATCGCGGAGATGATCCGGGAGCTGGAGCTGAAGCCCGCCAACCTCTATCTGATTGTCAACCGTGCGCCGGGCGGGGTACTCAATCCCGGCGTTTTGGAAGAAATTCAAAAGCATGATCTGCCCTTGCTGGGCGTCCTGCCTCAGGATGAGCTTGTCTACCAGTACGACTGCGACGGCAAGCCCAGCTCTCAGGTTCCGGACAGCACGCCTGTGAAGGTGGCCCTGCATGGACTCATGCGAAAGCTCAATCTGTAAGAAATTTTGTAAGGGGGATTACAAACATGTCTTTCGTACCCAAGAAGCAGGCGTTCAACTCCAAGATCAACGCCGTCACCCTCGGTACCGGTGACAAGGCCATCGTTCTTGGCGGTCAGAATGTTCTGCCGTTCTACACCTTCGATGCACCCATCGAGAACAAGCCCAAGATCGGCGTGGAGCTCACCGACGCCGGTATGGCGCTGTGCACCATGCCCGGCATGAAGGCCTTCTATGAGGGCTGCGCCACCGTGGCCGATATGGCCAAGCGTGCCGAGACCATGCCCGGCGCTTCCTTCCTGTGCCTGCACATGGAAGGCGCGGATCCCAACGGCGAGAACAAGTCCGTGGAGGAGTGCGTGGAGCTGGCCAAGTCCGTGGCTGCCGTGACCGACATGCCGCTGGTCATCATGGGCTGCAAGAACGTGGACAAGGACGCCGAGCTGTTCAGCAAGGTGGCCGAGGCTCTGGCCGGAAAGAACATCCTGGTTCTGTCCGCCCGCGAAGAGAACTACAAGACCGTCGGCGCTTCCGCCGGTCTGGCCTACAACCAGAAGGTCGGCGCTGAGTCCGCCGTGGACATCAACCTGGCCAAGCAGCTGAACACCGTCATGACCCAGCTGGGTGTCAGCGCTCAGTCCATCATCATGAACGCCGGCTCCGCTGCTGCCGGCTATGGCTACGAGTATGTGGCCTCCACCCTGGACCGCATCAAGGCCGCTGCCCTGCAGCAGGGCGACGTCCAGCTGCAGATGCCCATCATGACTCCCGTCTCCCCCGACACCTGGGGCGTGAAGGAAGCCGTCATGGCCGAGGCTGACATGCCCGAATGGGGCAACCAGGAAGAGCGCGGCGTCGAGATGGAAATCACCACTGCCGCCGCCTGCCTGGCCGGCGGTTCCGATGCTGTCATCATGCGGCATCCCGCTGCCATCGAAGCCATCTCCAAGATGATCGACGCGCTGATTTAAGAAGGAGGGAATACATACTATGGCAGTCAAAGGTCTGGACATTTTCAAACTGTCCCCCAAAACCAACTGTAAGGAATGCGGCAGCCCCACCTGCATGGCTTTCTGCATGAAGGTCGCCCAGGGTGCTCTGCCCATCGATAAGTGCCCCCATATGTCTGACGAGGCCAAGGCCCTGCTGAGCGAGGCCACTGCGCCCCCCATGAAGACCATCGCCATCGGCGCTGGTGACGCAGCCCACAAGCTGGGCGGCGAAACCGTCCTGTTCCGCCATGAGAAGACCCTGGTTTCCCGCAACCTGTTTGCCGTTCCCGTGTGCACCTGCATGGAAGCCGGCGCAGCTGAGGCCAAGCTGGCTGAAGTCGCCAAGGTGGACTATGAGCGTATCGGCGAGCGCGAGCATGTGGAAGTCGTCCTGGTTCACGACGATGCCGGCAAGGCTGACCGTCTGGTGGAGCTGTGCAAGGCTGCCGTCGCTTCCGGCCGCGCGGTCATCATCGACTGCGAGAACGTGGACGTGGCCAAGGCCGCTGTGGAAGCCATCAAGGATTCCAAGCCCATCCTGAACGGCGCCAACGCCTCCAACTGGGAAGCCATGAACGCTGTCGCCACCGCCGCCGGCGTGGTGCTGGGCGTCAAGGGCGCTTCCATTGAAGAGATCCATGACACCGTCGCCGCCCTGGAGAAGGCCGGCAACAAGAACCTGGTGGTGGACGTCACCGGTGCCGACGTCAAGGAAACCCTGGCCAACGCCGTGATCCTGCGCCGCTCCGCTCTGAAGGACGGCGACCGCACCTGCGGCTATCCCTCCATCGTCAACGTGGCCAAGCTGGCCAAGGGCGACCTGCACCTGCAGACCGCTTACGCCGCTCTGTTCACCGTGAAGTACGGCTCCATCATCGTCATGGAGAACATGACCTACGCCGAGGCTCTGCCTCTGTACGGCCTGCGCCAGAACATCTACACCGATCCTCAGAAGCCCATGAAGGTCGCCCCCGGCATCTACCCCATGAACGGTGCCACCCCCGACGATCCCTGCATGCTGACTGTGGACTTCGCCCTGACCTACTTCCTGGTTTCCGGCGAAATCGAGCGCTCCAAGGTGCCCGTGAACCTGCTGATTACCGACGCTTCCGGTATGTCCGTTCTGACTGCCTGGGCTGCCGGCAAGTTCTCCTCCTCCACCGTCAAGAAGACCTTCGAGGAGCTGGACATCGCCAACAAGATCAAGAACCGCACCCTGATCATCCCCGGCAAGGTCGCCGTCATGAAGGGCGAGATTCAGGAGAAGCTGCCCGGCTGGAATGTGGTTGTCGGTCCTCTGGAGGCCGTTCAGCTGCCCAAGTACATGAAGGACAAGGAGTACGAGGCTGCCGCCAAGGCCGCCGCTGCCGAGAACGCCGCCAAGGCTGCCACCACCGTGGAAGTCAAGGAGCTGTCCTTCGACGAGCTGCTGGCTACCAAGGTTCCCGAGATCAAGGTTGTGGATATGGGCGTCAAGTACAAGGGCCACAACCCCGAGTCCCCCACCTTCGTCACCATCGGCGAGCGTATCCACTGCATCGCTCCTTCCATCCGCAAGGCTATGGACGAGCGGGATCCCGAGCCCATCCTGAAGCGTGCCGCTGAGCAGATCGCTGCCGGCGCCACCTATCTGGACGTCAACATCGGACCTGCCGAGAAGGACGGCCCCGAGCG
>JAEDJR010000075.1 GCA_016296235.1 Oscillospiraceae bacterium | reverse complement strand
TGCACACAACCCCTCCGGCCCTGCGGGCCACCTCCCCTTGCACAGGGGAGGCTTTGGGTGCAGCCTGTATTTGGACAGAATTACAATCTGCGGCAGGCTCGTTTCTGTGATGAACGCTTACGCGCCGAACACTGCGTCAAAGTTGGCGGCGATGACGTCGGCAGCCTCCTGGGTGGACATGACCATCAGCACATACTGGCCGCTGGTCTTGACCCAGGACGTCTCGGCTTCCACGCAGATCCACTTTCTGGGATCCATGTTGGCCTCGATCTCGGCGGCCACGGCTTCCGCGTCCGCATCCTCGGGCAGCTGCAGCAGCGCCACGCTGTGGGCAATGGAGCCGATCATGGGCTCGGACACCACGGCGTGAGAGCCTTCGATATAGGGGATGAACAGGGTGTATTCATAGTTCTCGGCCGGAACCTCCACGTTCATCAGCATCAGTTCCCCGGCAGTGGCGCCCTCGGTCAGCTGAGCCAGCTTGTCCAGCAGATCCGCATAGGCGGGATCCGTCTCTTCTGCCTCGGGCTCTTCCACAGGCTCTTCCACGGGCTCTTCCACCGGAGTTTCCTCCACGGGTGCTTCCGGTTCAGCGGGGGTTTCGGGGGTTTCGGGCTCGGTGACAGTCTCTTCCGGCTTCTGGGGTTCCTCGGCCTTTTTGCCGCAGGCGGCAAAGCTCACGGTCATGGTCAGGCAAAGCAGAATTGCAAGTAATTTTTTCATTTGTTCCTCCAATAAATATTGTTCTTTTTTGTGCAGATTTTCCACACAGTCATTGAGACGATGGAAACCCGTCTTTGTTCCCGGATTTTCAAAAAATTATTCCACGATTTCATAGGAAAAATTCGCAAACCGCAGCCGGGAACCGTCGGAGATATTCTCCGGCAGCAAAAACAGGGCCGTCTGCCGCTCCACGCCCTCGTCACTGCGCAGCACGGCATAGTCGCCGCAGATTTCCACCACGGTCAGGTATGTTTCTTCCATGATCCACCCTCCTTTTTTCATATCATAGCATGAACTCCGGGAAAATGGTACATGCTATGAAAAAAAGGAGGCGTTTTTGATGTTTGATGATTCCATCCACCTGCTGGGAGACTGCACTGCCGGGATCGAGATGGCGGTTTCCACCATCGACGGCCTGCTGCCGGAGATTCACGACCGCACCCTGCGGCAGAAGCTGCAGGCCGGCCTGCAGGAGCACCAAAGCCTGCGGGATCGGACCGTTTCCCTGCTGCAGCAGTACGGCGGCCAGGAAAAGGCCCCCGGCCCCATGGCCAAGGGCATGGCCTGGCTGAAAACCAACACCCGGATGGCCATGGGCGGTGACGATACCACGGCAGCCTATCTGGTGGCCGACGGCTGCGATCTGGGCGTCAAGTCCCTCAGCCGCAGCCGCAACCGCTACGCCGGTGCGGCGCCTCAGGCCATTGAACTGGCTCAGGAGCTGATCCGCTGCGAGGAAAGGCTCTCCGCCGGCCTGCGCCCGTATCTGTAAGCGCCGGCCCGCTGCAATTCCATAGAACGGCCCGGAAATTCTTGTTTTTTTCAAAGCAGTGCGCTATAATGGAATTAACCAGATTCAGGGAGGTCGATTCTATGAAGAAGATTATCACCATCAGCCGTGCCTTTGGCAGCGGTGGTCACACCATCGGCAGAGAGGTGGCCAAACGACTGAACATCCCTTGTTATGACAAGGAACTGGTGGATAAAGTCGCGGAGGAGAGCGGCTTCCACGCGGACTTCATCGAGGAGGCCGGCGAGTACGCGCCGGTGACCAACAGCTTCCTGTTCAACATTGCCGTTTCCCCCAATCCCATGGCCATGATGAACACCATGTCCATGGCCGATCAGCTGTTTGTCTGCCAGACCAATGTGATCCGCCGGCTGGCCGACGAAGGCCCCTGCGTCATCATCGGCCGCTGCGCCGACTATATCCTCAAGGACCGGGAGGATTGCCTCCATGTGTTCATCCATGCCGACATGGCCCACCGGGCCGAGCGCATCGTCCGCCTCTACGGCGAGACCAGGCAGTCCCCGGAGAAGCGCCTGACCGACAAGGACAACAAGCGCCGTGTCTACTACAAGCACTACACCAACCGCAACTGGGGCGAAGCCCAGAATTACCATGTGTGCCTGAATTCCGGCCTGGTCGGCGTGGAAAAATGCGCCGATATCATCGTGGATATTGCAAAAATGTACGAATAACCGCAAGGAGGATTGTCCCCATCGGACAATCCTCCTTTGTACATGCGCCGTCCCCTGTAGGGGCGGCTATCAGCCGCCCGCAAAGGCAGGTCGATGTAGGGCGCGACGACCCGGCGCGCCGTTTGGCAGCTGCCTGCAAGCGGCACGCCCAGTGGTCGTGCCCTGCAAAGATGCTCAGATATCCCTGTAAAACAGGCCGTGCCGGGTGCAGAACCAGAAGAGGCGGCCGTGGGCAAAGAGCGGCATCCGCACGTCCAGGTTCCACTCGGGATAGCGCTTCCGCAGCAGCACCGTATCGCCGGTGAGCAGCGCCACATAGGAGATATAGTGCTCCCGGCGCATCTCGTGGGCGGCCGTCACATACCACTCCCCGTCGGACCGCTCCACCTGCAGCTCGTGATCCGGGTCCGTTTTTTGCGGCGTCAGCTGCTCCAGCTTTTTGCCGCAGCAGCTGATTTCCGCCGGATTTGCCGCGAACATCACGTTCCCGCAGGCGGGACAGCAGTAGAATTTCAGTTTTTTCATATTTCCGTTGCTCCTGTCATTTTCTTCCAGTTCACCCTTCAGCAGGGTCTCCAGATTGACGTCCAGCGCGCCGGCCAGCAGCGGGAGCAGCGAGACGTCCGGCGCACCGCAGCCCCGCTCCCACTTGGAGACGGTTTTGTCGCTCACATGGAGTTTCTGTGCCAGGGCAAGCTGTGTCAGATGCTGCTGCTGCCGAAGGGTGCGAATCAGCGCCCCCGTTTTGATCGGATCCATGCCGGCACCTCCTATTTGAAAAATCTCTCGTAGGGCATGCCCACCGTCGTGCCCTGCTTTTCTGATTATATCTGAAAAACCGCTCCCGCGCAATCGACGTTCCGTTGAGAAACGGGCCTGCGGCTGCGCCCCGGGCGTTTGTTTGCAAATTCCATAAAAAATTGTAGCAATTCAGGGAAGCTTCCTGTATAATAGAGTCAAATTACTCGCCTGAACCAGGCGAAACGGGAGGGATGACATTGGCGGATTATGTCATTGAGATGCTGAACATCACCAAGGAGTTCCCGGGGATCAAGGCCAACGATGATATTACCCTGCAGCTGAAGCGGGGCGAAATCCACGCTCTGCTGGGCGAAAACGGCGCCGGCAAGTCTACCTTGATGAGCGTCCTCTTCGGTCTGTATCAGCCGGAGCAGGGCTGCATCAAGAAGAACGGCCAGGTTGTGGAAATCAAAAACCCCAACGACGCCAACGCTTTGAACATCGGCATGGTTCACCAGCACTTCAAGCTGGTGGAGTGTTTCTCGGTGCTGGACAACATCATTCTGGGCGTGGAGCCCAACAAGCTGGGCTTCCTGCAGAAAAAGGAGGCCCGGGAGAAGGTCCTGCGGCTGTCCGAGCAGTACGGCCTGAAGGTCGATCTGGACGCCCTGGTGGAGGATATCTCCGTGGGCATGCAGCAGCGGACGGAAATTCTGAAAATGCTCTACCGGGACAACGAAATCCTGATCTTTGACGAGCCCACCGCCGTCCTGACGCCGCAGGAAATCGATGAGCTCATGCAGATCATGAAGAACCTGGCCGCCGAGGGCAAGAGCATCCTGTTCATCTCCCACAAGCTGGCCGAAATCATGGCCGTGGCCGACCGCTGCACCGTCCTGCGCAAGGGCAAGTACATCGGCACCGTGGAAACCAAAAACACCACGGTGGAGGAGCTGTCCGCCATGATGGTGGGCCGCCAGGTCAATTTCAAGGTGGATAAGGACCCGGCCCAGCCGGGAGAGGTGGTGCTGGACGTGCAGCACGTCACCGTGCCCTCCAGGCTCCACAAGAACAACGCCGTCAAGGACGTGTCCTTCCAGGTGCGCCGGGGCGAAATCGTCTGCCTGGCCGGCATCGAGGGCAACGGCCAGACCCAGTTTATCCACGCCCTGACCGGCCTGGACGCCATGTCCGCCGGTACCATCACCCTCTGCGGCAAGGATATCTCCAAGGCCTCCATCCGGCAGCGCAGCAAGGACGGCATGAGCCATATCCCCGAGGACCGGCACAAGCACGGTCTGGTGCTGGACTACAGCCTGGAGCAGAACATGGTCCTCCAGCGCTACTGGCAGCCCCAGTTCCAGAAGGGCGGCTTCATCAAGTTTGACGCCGTGCGGGAATACTCCGACCGGCTCATCGAGCAGTACGACGTCCGCAGCGGACAGGGCAGCGTCACCATCGCCCGCTCCATGTCCGGCGGCAACCAGCAGAAGGCCATCGTGGCCCGGGAGATCGACAAGGATCCCGAGCTGCTCATCGCCGTCCAGCCCACCCGCGGCCTGGACGTGGGCGCCATCGAGTACATCCACAAGCAGATCGTCTCCGTCCGGGACGCAGGCAAGGCCGTGCTGCTGGTCTCCCTGGAGCTGGACGAGGTCATGAACCTGGCCGACCGGATTCTGGTCATGTACGAGGGCGAAATCGTGGGCCAGTTCGATCCCAAAACCGTCACCGTCGAGGAGCTGGGCCTGTATATGGCCGGCGCCAAGCGGATGGCACTGTAAGGAGGGAGCGGCATGAAGAAGAAAAACCAAAGTCCGCTCCTGGAGCGGAGCCTGGGCGGTCTGACCTCCGTCGCCGCCGCACTGATCTGTATTCTCGTGGGTCTGGCCCTGGGACTGCTGTTCCTGGTGGTGCTGGACGCCGAGCACGCCTGGAAGGACGGCTTTGTGCCCATCATCCAGGCCGGCTTCCGCAACGTGGGCAATGAGACCCTGGCCAAGGTCGGCATGAACTGGATGACCGTGGGTCAGGAGATCGTCGAGGCCGCCCCCCTGATTATGTGCGGCCTGTCCGTGGCCTTTGCCTTCAAGACCGGCCTGTTCAACATCGGCGCCGCCGGCCAGTATACCCTGGGCGCCTTCGGCGGTATGTACGCCGCCATCATCCTGCACCTGCCCTGGTGGGCCTGCCTGCTGGTGGCCACCCTGTTCGGCGCTGTCTGGGGCGCCATCCCCGGTCTGTTCAAGGCCTTCCTCAACATCAACGAGGTCATCACCTCCATCATGTTCAACTGGATCGGCCTCTACGCCGTCAACACCATCATCTACGGCCGCGGCTCCGGCGCCATGTTCAACCTGAAAAAGGCCGAGACCTACGCCATCAAGGAGGTCAGCCCCCAGTCCCTGATCCCCTCCAAAATCTTCGGCTGGGATATGTTCAAGACCTTCAAGTACGGCTCCATTTCCATCGCCATTTTCCTGGCCATTCTGGTGGCCATCGTGGTGCTCATCGTGCTGAACAAGACCACCTTCGGCTATGAGCTGAAGGCCTGCGGCCACAACGCCCAGGCGGCCAAGTACGCCGGCATCAACGAAAAGCGCTCCATCATCCTGTCCATGGTCATCGCCGGCGCTCTGGCGGGCTTCGGCGCGGGCCTGTACTATCTGGCCGGCGGCGCCCAGTGGAATCCCCAGGACTCCACCGTCCTGCCGTCTCAGGGCTTTGACGGCATCTCCGTGGCCCTGCTGGCCAGCCTGAACCCCGTGGGCTGCATCTTCTCCGGCCTGTTCATCTCCCACCTGTCCACCGGCGGCGCCCAGATGACCCAGGTCTACTTCCCCGGCGAAATCGCCGACGTGGTTTCCGGTATCATCATCTATCTGTGCGCCTTCTCCAGCCTGTTCAAGGGCAAGGTCCTGAGCTGGATCAAGGGCGGCAAAAAGGCAAAGGAGGGGAAAGCGAAATGACGCTTCTGATCAAATATACGCTGATTTACGGCATCGTCCTGATGCTGGTGGCCCTGGGCGCCTGCTTCTCCGAGCACTCCGGCATCATCAACATCGCCATGGAAGGCATCATGGTTATCGGCGGCGTCTTTGGCCTGCTGGTGCTGGTCATGCTGCCGGCCGGAACCTCCTCGTTCATGAAGGTGCTCATCAGCATCTGCACCGCTGCCCTGGCCGGTGTGGCCTATTCGGCGCTGCTGGCCTTCGCCTCCATCAACCTGAAGGCGGATCAAACCATCGGCGGCACCGCCCTGAACCTGCTGGCCACGGCGCTGGCTCTGGTTCTGGTGAAGCGCTACAACAACTCCATGGCTGGCGGCACCGGTACCCAATCCCCCAAGCTGGCCTTCGTCAACAGCGACTTCATCTTCAACATCGGCCCCATCACCGTCAATGTGTTCCTGTTTGTGGGCTTGGTACTGCTGGTGCTCTCCATTGTGGTGCTGTATAAGACCCGCTTCGGCATGCGCCTCATGGCCTGCGGCGAGCATCCCCAGGCGGCGGACTCCGTGGGCATCAACGTCTACCGGATGCGCTGGTGCGGCGTGCTGATCTCCGGCTTCCTGGGCGGCATCGGCGGCCTGGCCTACATCGTCCCCGCCGTGCAGGTGTGGAACTTTGAAAGCGGCGTCACCGGCATGGGCTTCCTGGCCATCGCCGTCATGATCTTCGGCCAGTGGAAGCCGGGCCGGATCTTCCTGGCAGCCATGTTCTTCGCCGTGTTCAAGGCCCTGGCCAACATCTACGACTCCACCTTCCTGACCACCCTGAACCTGACCAAGGAAATCTACAATATGATGCCCTTCATCGCATCCATGATTATCCTGGCCTTCACCTCCAAGAACTCCCGCGCACCCAAGGCCGAGGGCATCCCCTACGATAAGGGACAGCGATAAAACCGCGACTCAATGATACAAGGGCTTGCCGCAAAATGCGAACCAAGCACAAAAGGCGCTCGCACCCTGGCTCCCCTGCGCAAGGGGAGCTGTCACGCAAAGCGTGACTGAGGGGTCGTGGCTGGCACGATCTGCCTGCACACAACCCCTCCGACCCTACGGGCCGCCTTCCCTTGCACAGGGGAGGCTTGGGGTACAGCCTTGTGCAGCATCTCATTTTTGCGGCAGGCCCTTGGGGCCTAAAAGGAGGTTTTCATGCGAACTGTTGATTTGATTGAGAAAAAACGCAACGGCGGCGTCCTCACCGACGAGGAAATCCGCTTTCTGATCGGCGGCTACACCGACGGCTCCATCCCCGACTACCAGATGGCCGCCTGGGCCATGGCGGTGTGGTTCCGGGGCATGGACGACCACGAAACCGCCGTTCTCACCGATGCCATGATGCGCTCCGGCGACACGGTGGATCTTGGCTGCTTCGGTAATCTGTCCGTGGATAAGCACTCCACCGGCGGCGTGGGCGACAAGACCACCCTGATTGTGGCCCCCATTGTGGCCTCCCTGGGGGGCAAAATGGCAAAAATGTCCGGCCGGGGCCTGGGCCACACCGGCGGTACCGTGGATAAGCTGGAGTCCTTCGCAGGGTTCCGCACCACCCTGACGGCGGAGGAATTCCGCACCCAGGTGGAAAACATCGGCGTGGCCGTCATCGGCCAGAGCGGCAATCTGACGCCTGCGGACAAAAAGCTCTACGCCCTGCGGGACGTGACGGCCACCATCGACTCCGTGCCCCTGATCGCCGCCTCCATCATGTCCAAAAAGCTGGCGGCGGGCGCCCACTCCATCGTCCTGGACGTGAAATGCGGCTCCGGCGCTTTTATGAAGACCGAGGCCGACGGCCGGATTCTGGCCGAAAAGATGGTGGCCATCGGCAAGGCCTGCGGCCGGAATGTGGCGGCCCTGATTACCAACATGGACATTCCCCTGGGCCATAACGTGGGCAACGCCCTGGAGGTCCTGGAGGCCGTGGAGGTGCTCAAGGGCAAGCCCGGCGACCTGCGGGAGATCTGCACGGCCCTGGCGGCCAACCTCCTGTCCCTGTGCCACGGCTGGAGTCCCGAGGAGGCCCACCGGCGGGTGCTGGAGGCGCTGGATTCCGGCAAGGCCCTGGCCACCATGGAGGCCTGGATTGCGGCCCAGGGCGGCGACCCGGACTTCGCCAAGCTGCCCCGGGCGTCCGTGGTGGTGCCCGTCCTGGCCAACCGGGACGGCTGGCTGACCCATATGGACGCGGCCCAGGTGGGCGTCAGCTCCTCCATGCTGGGCGCCGGCCGCATGAAAAAGGACGACCCCATCGACTACAGCGCCGGCATCGTCCTGGAGAAAAAGACCGGCGATCAGGTGCGCCGTGGGGATGTGCTGGCCTGGCTCCACACCAACGACGCAGGCCTGCTGGCCGACGCCGAAGCCCGGTTCCGGGCGGCTCTGACCTGGGGCGACGCGGCACCGGCGCCGCAGCCGCTCATCTATGACATTGTGCGGTAGGGGGATTGTTCATGTCTGACATCATGATTATCGGCATCGCCGGCGGCACCGGCAGCGGCAAAACCACCCTGGTGAAGAACCTGATCGCCCGCTTCGGCGAGAACATCACGGTTCTGAGCCACGACAACTACTACAAGGCCCACGACGACCTGACCTACGAGGAGCGGAGCCTGCTGAACTACGACCACCCTGACGCCTTTGACACGGATCTGATGATCGAGCATCTGAAGCTTTTGAAGCAGGGGCGCTCCATCCACTGCCCGGTGTACGACTACACGGTGCACAACCGCAGCAGTGAGGTGACGCTGATCGTACCCACCCGGGTGATTCTGGTGGAAGGCATCCTGATTTTCGAGAACCGGGAGCTGTGCGACCAGATGGATATCAAAATTTTCGTGGACGCCGACGCCGACGTACGCCTGTGCCGCCGCATCAAGCGGGACGTAAAGAAGCGGGGCCGCACCATCGAGTCCGTCATCGCCCAGTATCTGGACACGGTGAAGCCCATGCACGAGCAATTCGTGGAGCCCAGCAAGAAGAACGCCAACATTGTGGTGCCCGAGGGCGGCAAAAACCTGGTGGCCCTGGACATGATTATGGGCCGCATCCAACGCCACATCGACGGCGGAACCGTATAAAAAGAACGCACCCCAGTCTTGGGGTGCGTTTTTCATGCTTGGAACATCAACAAATTGGGATTTGTCTTTGAATTGACAATTGATAATTGACAATTGACAATGGAG
>JAEDJR010000074.1 GCA_016296235.1 Oscillospiraceae bacterium | reverse complement strand
TTCTGTAATTCCGTCATGATGCTTCCCCCTTATACGCCGGAATAGGCGGCAAAGCCAGCGTCCACAGGAAGTACCACGCCGGTGATCGCACTGGCGGCCCGATCATCGCACAGGAAGAACGTGGCTCCCAGCAGTTCCTCACTGTCCACAAAGCGGTGTGTAGGCGTGCCTGCAAGGATCTTGGCGGATCGCTCCGTTGGAGTACCGTCCGCATTGAAAAGCAGCGCACGGTTCTGGTTCGTCACCAGGAAGCCCGGGGCGATGGCGTTGCAGCGGATGCCGGAGCCTGCGAAGTGGGTGGCCAGCCACTGGGTGAAGTTGCTGACGGCGGCCTTGGCTCCGGAGTAGGCGGGGATTTTGGTCAGGGGGATATAGGCGTTCATGGAGGAGATGTTCAGAATGCAGCCGCTCTGCCGCTCCACCATGTCCTGGGCGAAGGTCTGGGTGGGCAGCAGGGTGCCCTGGAAGTTCAGCTTGAACACGAAGTCCACGCCGCCTGCATCCAAATCGAAGAAGGTCTTCTGCCCCTCTTTGGCCTCATGCTGGTACTCGTTGTCGGTGGTAGCTCTGGGGTTGTTTCCACCAGCGCCGTTGACCAGAATATCGCAGGGGCCCAGATCGGCCAGCACTCGGTCATGGACTTCCTTCAGGGCTTCCGGGTCCAGCACATTGGCTTTGTAGCCCTCGCAGGTAAAGCCTTCCGCTTTCAGCTCCTCGGCAAGTTTTTTGACAGCATCTTCATTCAGGTCCAGAGCGGCTACTTTTGCGCCTGCCTGAGCAAAGGCCCGGGCCATGGTGCCGCAGATGACCCCGCCGGCACCGGTGATTACGACCACTTTTTCGGTAAAATCAATATTCAAAGGCAGATTCATCATAGTATTACCTCCAGAATCAGACGTTAAATTTGAAAAAAGTATTTGTATTGTGATAGCAAATGTTGCTGACAAGTTGACACAGCGCAGCCTCATCATTGGGGTACTGGCCGGACTCCACCCACTCGCCGGTCAGCTCGCAGAGGACACGGCGGAAATACTCGTGGCGGGTATAGCTCAGGAAGCTGCGGCTGTCGGTGAGCATCCCCACAAAGCGGCCCAGGATGCCGTTTGCCGCCAGCTCCTCCAACTGCCTGCGCATACCCAGGCGGCTGTCGTTAAACCACCAGGCGGAGCCGAGCTGCAGCTTACCCGCCACACCGCCGCCCTGGAAGCACTGCATGATGGTGACAATGGCGGTGTTATCGGCCGGAGACAGGGAGTACAAAACCATCTTCGGCAGACCGTTGTTCTCTGCAAAGGCATTCAGCAGCGGAGAGAGATTCTCCACGCCGGACTGGCTGTTGACTGCATCGAAGCCCGTATCCGGGCCCAGAGCGCGGAATTGTGGCTTATTATTATCCCGGAGGCAGCCGAAGTGGATCTGCATGACCCAGTCCAAATCGGTATACGCCTTGGCGCAGGCGACCGTCACCAGAGTCTTATAGGCATCCGCATCCGCTTTTTCAGGCTTCTCACCGATCATTGCCGCCCGGAAAGCCCGGTTTGCCGCTACAGGATCCGGCTGCGCGTACATACAGTAATCCATGCCGTGATCCGCGCACAGACAGCCGCAGGAGGCAAAATATTCGATCCGATCCTTCAGTGCTCTGACCACATCCTCTGCCGATTCGATGGGATACCTTACAACCTGTTCCAGCTTGCGGATATAGCCGTCAAAGCCAGGCTTTTCAATATTGATTGCTTTGTCCGGCCGGAAAGCCGGCAGAACCTTTACCGGCATGGTCTGATCCTCCGCGATCCGCTTGTGCCAGGACAGATCATCGATGGGATCGTCTGTGGTGCAGACGGCCTTCACATGGCTCTCAATCATGAACTTCCGGGCCGACCAATTTTTCAACCTTTCATTGGCCTCATCATAGATCTCGTCTGCTGTAGCGGGAGACAAGGGCTTTGTGATCCCGAAATACCGCTGCAGCTCCAGATGGCTCCAATGATACAAGGGATTGCCAATCAGATTGGGCATGGCGGCGGCAAAGGCGCGGAATTTCCCCCGGTCACTGCCGGAGCCGGTCACCAATTCCTCCGGGGTGCCGTTGGCCCGCATGACCCGCCATTTGTAATGGTCACCGCCCAGCCACACCTGGGTAATGGTGTCAAACTTCCGGTCTTCATAAATCTCCCGGGGATCGATATGGCAGTGATAGTCGATAATGGGCAACGGCTCCGCTGCCTCATGGTACAGCCATTTTGCCGTTTCCGTGGACAGCAGGAAATCAGAATCCATAAACTGCTTCATTTTTACTCCTCAATCACACCGCCATTGGCTTCGATCAGCCCGTTCAGATAGGCGCTGCCCAGAGCACGGTCGTACAGGCCGTAACCGGGCTTGCCTGTCTCTCCCCAGATCATGCGGCCATGATCCGGACGGAAGTAGCCGTCGAAGCCTGTCTCCACAAGCGCCTTGACGATGGCGTTCATATCCAGACTGCCGTGGCTTGTCAGGTGACCGGATTCCTCAAAAGAGGTATCGGGCAGAATTTTCACATTCCGCAGGTGCATAAAGCCGATGCGGTTCATGGCGCTGTATTTGCGCACCATGGCGGGAATATCGTTCTCGGGAGAGCAGCCCAGAGAACCGGTACACAGGCAAAGGGAGTTAGCGGGGCTGTCCACAATCTTCAGGAACCGGTCCAGATTTTCCTCGCAGGTGATGATCCTTGGCAGGCCAAAAATGGGGTACGGGGGATCGTCGGGATGGATTGCCATGACCACGCCGCATTCCTCCGCCACGGGAATGACTTTTTTCAGGAAATAGGCAATATTCTCCCATAAGCCTTCCTCACCCAGCTCCCCGTAAGCGCTGATGAGCCCCCGAACCTCGTCCTGGGTGTAGCTGGCGTCCCAGCCCGGCAGATGGATATCATCCTTCAGAGGGTCCAACCCCTTCATTTGCTCCCAATACATCACAAGGCTGGTGGAGCCGTCCGCCGCCTGCTTGTCCAACTGCGTCCGTGTCCAGTCAAACACGGGCATAAAATTATAGGTAACGCACTTCACACCGTATTTTGCACAGCGGCGGATGGACTCACAGTAGTTTTCAATATGGCGTTCCCGCTCGGGCCGGCCCAGTTTGATTTCCTCCGTAACGGGGATGGACTCCACTACATCGAAAATCAGGCCGTTTTCCTTACAGCGGTCGGCGATGTGCTTGATGCTCTCCTCTGGCCAGACCTCGCCGGGCTTTACATCATAGACCGCCGATACAACGGATCGCATACCTGGAATCTGCCGAATATACTGCAGGGTGACAGGATCGCTGTCACCGTACCAGCGAAAAGAACTTTTCATGGTTATCACATTTCATAAAAACCATCTAAAACAGATAGCTTTTATCCTTTCTCCTTCTTTTTGAATTAATTGCAGAGGCTTTGTGTCTATGATTGTCAGGAACCGCAATACGCCTTTCCTCAATGCAGCAAACACAGATGTTCATATTTGCCTGCCGGGACGGCGTGTAGCGTACTGTCGGGGAGAAGAATCTCCGCCGGAACCGGCGTATCAACACAGACTGCTGCTTTGCTCTCTGCTGCCTGCCATGACACACGGATCTCTCCCGCACGGGAGCGGTAGCTTCCGGAGACGCGGCCCAGCCGCGGGTCTACAAAGGGGCGGATTCTCACCGTTTGGAAGCCTGGTTCCGCGGGTTGGATGCCCAGAATGTACTGGTAATAGAATTTCCCCACGCTGCCGAAGGAATAGTGGTTGAAGGATACCATATTGTCTCCGGACATCTGGGTTTCGTTGACTGTGCCGTCGGGCCGCAGGGCGTCCCAGCGTTCCCAGGTGGTGGTCGCACCGTGTTGGACCTGGTACATCCAGCCGGGGCAATCCTCCTGCAGCAGAAGGTCATAGGCAAGCTGCGCCTGTCCGTTGTCCGCCAGCAGGGGCAGGATATGCTCCGTGGCAAAGAAGCCGGTCTGCATGCCCTCGGCTTTGATTTTACCCACCAGCTTCGCAAATACCTTGTCCCACAGGTCTCCCTTAGGGATGACCAGTTGAAGGGCCATGACATAGGCACCCTGATAATCGTCCTTCATGGTTCCATCGCCGTTGACAAAGGCCTGGAGATAGGCGCTGCGGCTGCGTTCCAGTTGGGCGGCATACCGGGCCGCATCCTCCGGTTTGCCCAGATGGTCCGCCGCCCAGGCCATGATCCGCAGATCGTTGACCACAAAGGCGTTGGAGACCGGCCCGTTGTGCATGGCCATAAAGGCCACGTCCCGGCCCATGGCCAGCCAGTCGCCCAGACTGACGCCCAGCCACAGATTTTGGCCGCCCATATGCCGGATCTCACATTCCACGAAGGCCTTCATGCTGTCATACTGCTCTTTGAGGTACTGGTCCGTTCCGTATTGCCGGTACAGCAGCTCCGGAACGATGCAAACACAGTTGCCCCAGCCCAGCATACTCATAAAGCCGATGCCCTGCTTCCCCGGAGGCGCCGGAATGGTGGGTGCCACATAGCCTTCGGTGTTATCCATCTGGCTGCAGCGGATGTCCTTGAGGAATTTGGCCCAGAATGCCTCGGTATCAAAGTTATACGCGCCGGTACAGGCGAATACATGGCCGTCGCCGGTGTAGCCCATGCGCTCATCCCGCTGGGGGCAGTCGGTGGGCACCTCGATATAGTTTGACTTCTGGCCCCAGATCTGGTTCTCGTACAGCTTCTGCACCAGAGGGTTTTCGCATTGAAATTGGCCGGTGCGCTCCATGTCGGAGTAGACGGCATAGGCGGTGATCAGACCGTCCTCGTATTCCACCCCGGAGAGCTCCGCGTAGCGGAAGCCCATGTAGGTGAATCGGGGACGGTATTTCTGCGTTGTTTCCCCTTTGTAATAGACCAGCTCCGCCTTGGCCTTGCGCAGGTTGGCGGTGTAAAGGCTGCCGTCGGCGTTGAGAATCTCCCCATGGCGCAGCTTCAAGGATGCACCGTTCATATGGGCCGGGTCAATTTCAAGCACGCCGGCAAAATTCTGGCCGAAGTCCAGAATGGTCACATCGCCGCGTCTGGTCACAGCCTGCACCGGCAGCTGTTCCCGCAGGCGGACGCACATGGCGCTTTCCTCAATAACCGCGGGCACCGGGCCGTCGAACTTTACCGGCGGGTAAACTTCCCGGTCAAAGCCGCCGGCGTGGAAAACTTCGCCGTCATAGAGACCGGCGTATTCATAGGGGCTGGCAGCAGCCTCCACCGAGGGGTCGTCGGAGCAGAGGGTGTGCACGCCGGTCTCGTCCTCCACGGTCAGAATCCAGGAGACGGCGGGCCGCTCGCCGTAGATCTGCACCTTATTGTCAAAGGTGAACCGGCCGCAGTACCAGCCCTGGCCCAGATAGACCGTCAGGACGGAGCCGTCCCGTACCATCTGCGTCACGTCATAGGTCTGACAATGGAGATCCCGGGGATAAAAGGTGAAGCCCGGCGTCAGAAGGGCGTCGCCTACCTTGACGCCGTCCAGTTCGGCCTCATAGACGCCCAGGGCGGTGATGGACAGCGTCGCTTGTTTGACCTCACCGGCGGGAATTGCCTGCCGGAACACCTCCACAACGCCTTCCTCATAGGGCCGCTTCGTGGTGATAAAATGGTTGTTCAGTTCCATGTCATACTCTCCTGTTCAGATATGCCGCACTGACCTGAGCGCTTTTTAGCGGATCTTTGTCCACCCAATTCCGGTGACTTTCCAGAATCACTGCTTCCACGCCCGCTGCTTTGGCTTGCTCCATCAGCGCGTCCAGCGGCAGGTTGCCGGTCCCAAGCTCCACGGAATCGGTTTTCAGGATGGGCGTCATGGAGGGACCGGACACGCG
Source organism: Oscillospiraceae bacterium (assembly GCA_016296235.1). Classification (GTDB taxonomy): domain Bacteria; phylum Bacillota; class Clostridia; order Oscillospirales; family Oscillospiraceae; genus Avoscillospira. Next base: position 3,389 of record JAEDJR010000074.1, on the reverse strand, counting down.
GCTGCCCCGGTCGTTGATGTGCCAGAGCTTCATGCGAGGTCCTAAACGTTTCATCCAACCAAGGGCGTCCGCACCGGCTTCTGCAAACCAGTAGGAGTCGAATTCAAAATTGACATACGCCGGGTCTGTTTCCGTCAGCAGGATGTCATAAGCGGTCTGGGTGTCATTGACCCGGCGCAGCTCGCAGTTGTGATTGTGGTAGAGCAGTTCCACACCCTGCGCATGCAGCTCCCTGCCCGCCGCGTTCAGTCGCTGAGTCAGCTCCCGGACAGCAGCCTCATCGCCGTAATCAAACCGGTACATGCCGGTGATGACGATATACTGGGTTCCAAAGGACTTGGCCTCCTCTGCCGCTGCCTTTGCGTCCCGTTCCACAGTGCCCAGATCCAGGTGCAGGCTTACCACCTGCAAGTCTGCTTCCTGTACCAAGGCGTGCCAGTTGAGATGGCCGCCCCTGCCTGTGGGCATGCCGGCAGCCTTGGTCAGCAGCCGCACCATCAGACCGGTGGGATGGATCATAAAGCCGCACAGCTCGATTCCGTCATAGCCGGCCTCCTTCAGGGTGCGCAAGGTGTTCCGGGCCTGTTTTTCGCTGTTCAGTACCGTTCCCAGCATAAACTGCTGGATGGCTTGCGTTGTCATAATCTCACTCCATTTCTATCACACAGCCGGGGGTAACGCCGTTTTCGTTGAAGCTGTCCACCCGGATGAAATACTTCTGCCCCTTGATGAGGGTGGAGAGGACGACCTGATTTTCGTCGTAGACCAGCCAGCTCTGATACAGCTTGTCAGGCGCAGTGCCGTAACGCACGTTGCAGCCCTGGGCATTTTCAAGGGGCTGCCAGCTTACCACCGCATCCAGGTCTCCCCGGCGGACAGACGATGCCCGGGCCTGGGCAGGCTTTTCGCCCTGGCCGTTCCCGAAGACCCGCAGTCCGCTGATCCGCAAAGGCTGTCCGTAGGGAAGCGCCCCACCGGTCACCCGGACAAACCGGGCGGTCACCCCATCGGGGTACTCATAGTAACCGTTGACGCATTCCCGTGCCGCATTTTCGAGCAGCTGCCAGCTCAGGCCGTCATCACTGACCTCGATGACGTAATGGGACAGCTGCGGCTCCAGCTCTATGTGACGGGTATGGCGGATGTCGCCGTAGCTGTCCGCCGGGAAATCCACGACGACTTGCTCGTCGGCCAGATTTACCTGGATGGCCCGGATATCCTGGGAACTGCCCAGATCCACCGCCAGCCACTGGTCGGGGGCGCTTTCGGCGGCGCTCCACCAGGTGCGGATATCCTCGTTTACCGCCAGCTCCGGGCTGCTGCCCGGGGCCGTGGAGGAGGCGGAAACCGGCTTCTTGTAGGAAAGGAGCATCCATTCCGGCTCCAAAGCAGCGGCGTCAAATTTCCCGCTGGGGATTCGGATGGGATAGTCGGCGAAGTTCTGATTGCAGAACAGCACGCCGTCCTGGTCCACTCCGGCGGGGAACAGGCCCACCCGGCGCTCGAAGTCATAATTGACGCTGACGCGCATGGTGGAGGCATGCCAGAGGTTTCCAAACGCATCTTCGATGGTGCTGCCGTGGCCCGCGCCGGTGATGAAGCCGCCGGGCTTGGCGGAGAAGGGATTGCTTTTTTGCAGGGTGAAGGGACCCAGGGGGCTGTCGCTCACATAGACGCCGTCCGCGTAGGTGTTAAATTGGGTGCCGGGGCAGGCGTACTGGAGATAATACCGGCCCTGATGCTTCGTCATAAACGCGCCCTCGATATAGGGTTTGCCGATGGACAGGAACATTTTCGTCATAGCCTCGGCGGAATAGTTGCCCATCTGGGCCATACCGGCGGGGAATTCGATTTTTTGCGTTGCGGGATTGAACATGGCTTTCAGATGCTGATAGACCACGCTGTGCTCCAAATCTACCACACCGTTGTCTCCGGGACGCTCATAGCCCAGCTCCGTCTCCCGGCCGAAGATCAGTTCCCGCTTTTCTCCTATGGGCTCCATGGTCTCGGGGTTCAGCTCCACACCGTAGATGGGGTCGGTATTGGTACAGCCCCAGTAGAAATAGACCCGGCCGTCGTCGTCGCAGAAAATATCCGGGTCCCAGAAGTCGAAGGGCGCGGACACCTGGGTAAATGAATCGTGAAGGGGATCGGCGCTGCGCAGAATGGGACAGTTTTCGTTCCGGCGGCTGGCACAGAAGTACAGATATTCGCCGACCTGCCGCACATCGGGGGCATAGTCATAGATCAGCAGGTCCGGTGCGGCATGAAACTGCCAGTTCAGCAGATCTTCACTGTACCAGAAGCCGGCGGACATGGACACAAACAGGTAGTACAACCCCTTGAAGCTCACCAGAGTCGGATCGGCCCCCTCCCGGAAGCCGCAGACCCGGGGGCCTTCCTTCATATGCTGGTAGCGGTAGCCCAAATCCAAAGGATTGCAATAGGTTTGTTTCATGACAGAACGCTCCTTCCGACGGTCAGGATTTTTTGATGCGCTGGAGAATGCGGTTGAGCTGCTGAATGCTCTCCGGATCCGCACCGCCCTGCTTCAGCAGGCTCAGAAGAGTCATGCGGCCCATCATCCGCTGCAGGGCGGGGTTGTCCTTGACAGCGTCGGCCACATCGCCCCGGCTGGCGGCGCCCTGGGCCATCATCCTGTCGATGATGGCGCCGGCCTCGGGATTCTGCCGGATCTCGCCCAGACGGTCGGAGACGGAATAGCAGGTGGGGTCCAGGTCATCCTGGTCAAACCAGTTGACCACATTCTGCCGGTTGGACATGCTGTAATCGGGGTTGGGGGCGGCGGCTCTGCGGACCAGGATGACGCTGGAATAGCCCTGGGCCCGGGCCTCCACGGTGTGTTCGCCGGTGATGGGGACCCGGAATTGGAACACCCGCTTGCCGTGTTCCGTGGCAAACAGCTTGCCGTCTACGTAGAGGGAAACCTCCGGGAAGTTGGAGTAGACCTTCACCTCCGTCACATCCTCTGCCCGGTCCACATACCGGCTGCCGCAGATGTGTACCACCGGCTCCTTGCTCCAGGCGGCCTTGTAGAGGTAGAAGGCGTCCTTTTTTGTCTGGCGGTCAAAGGTCACCAGACCCTTCTGATTCTCACCGTGCTTGCCGCCCTCGTCCCGACCGTCGGCGGCAAAATCGAAGAGATTCCACACATGGGTGGCCCACAGCCAGGGCCGCTGCTCGATCATATCCAGGATGTGTTCATGGTACACGGCCTGATAGGATTCGGTGTAGTCGCCTTTTTCCGGCCGGCTGCTCTGATACTGGGGATTGGCGTCGGCGCCGTACTCGGAAAAACCGATGCAGCGGTCCGGGTACTTGGCATGATACTCGTCAAAGAACTCGTCATTCTGCTCCAGCTCGCCCAG
>JAEDJR010000073.1 GCA_016296235.1 Oscillospiraceae bacterium | reverse complement strand
ACGAGGGGGTGCGGCGCAGTTTCAAATCATCCGCGCAGCGGATACCTCCATTGTCCATTGTCAATTATCAATTGTCAATTCAAAGACAAATCCCAGTTTATCTCACTCTTTGTAAAAGAGAATATCAGCAAAACATGAAGAATTCTACCATCCGCGCAGAGAAACGCCCAAAGAAGTTTAGGCTTCTTCGGGCGTACTATACTGTCTTACGAACACCCGCCATGTCCTGGCAGGCGCTTTTCAGGAGAATTGCTGCAATCATTCAGCGTTCGCCGGTTTTTCTGACGTGGCGGGTTGCCACAACGCCGACACCGGTGCCGGCTGCGTCGGGGAGAATCACCTGGCCAATTGAGACGGGAGCCGGGACCTCCACATCCTTCAGGGCACGGATACAATCAAAGATTTTGCCCTTGGGAATATCCGAGGCGGTCTTGACGGAGACCATGGCCAGCTCTCCGCCGGACACCCGGACGGTGGTGGTGACGATGCGCGTGGGGTTGGTCAGCTCCCTGCGGGCGTATTTCTCGCCATTTTTGCAGGTGTTGCCCGTGACGGAGCGGACCTCTCCGTCCTCCAGCTCCGCAGTCAGAGGACAACCAAGAGGGCAGCCGATGCAGATGAGATGGACTTGTTTCATATCAGGCATCCTCCAATTTCACAGTGAGTTCTCCCACGTCGGGGCAGTCCGGAATCAACCGGGATTGCAGCTGCACCGTCTCCATCTCGCCGGGGGCCAGCACAGGCCGCTTGCGGCTGAAGATGGGTTGATTGCCGGCCAGAACCACAACGCGCTTGTCCCGGTAGACGCCGTCCACCCGGAATCGCAGGGTGACGGTGCCGTCCGGATCCAGGGCCTCCGGCCGGATGGAGGCGGGGACGGTATAGCGCACGCCGTCCCGGCACCGGACGGGCAGCGTCCGGCCGGAAGTCTGCCGGCCGGTCCGGATGAATTCGGCGGCACAGCGTCCTGCGGCGGCGGCCTCCTCGGATACATAGTCCACCAGGTCGTGGACATGGAGGACATTGCCGGCAGCAAAGACGCCGGGGATGCTGGTTTCCAGGCTCTCGTTGACGGCGGGGCCGTTGGTAATGGGATTGATGGCCACACCGGCGGCGCGGCTCAGTTCATTTTCGGGAATCAGGCCGCAGCTCAGCAGCAGGGTGTCGCAGTCGTAGTGTTCCTCGGTACCGGGGACGGGCTTGCCGTTTTTCACCCGGGCCAGGGTAATGCCCTCCACCCGTTCCCGCCCCTGGATGTCCACCACGGTGTGGCTCAGCTTCAGGGGAATGCCGAAATCGTCCAGGCACTGGACAATATTCCGCTTCAGACCGCCGGAATAGGGCATCAGCTCCGCCACCACCTGCACCTGGGCGCCCTCCAGGGTCATGCGGCGGGCCATAATCAGGCCAATGTCGCCGGAGCCCAGGATGACCACCTTCCGGCCGGGCAGGTAGCCCTCCATATTCACAAGCCGCTGGGCGGTGCCGGCGGTGTAGATTCCTGCGGGACGGTAGCCGGGGATGTTCAGGGCGCCCCGGGGACGTTCCCGGCAGCCCATGGCCAGAATGACCGCCTTGGGCTGCAGCCGGAACAGGCCGTCCTCCCGGCTCATGGCGGTGATGGTTTTGTCCGCCGCCAGGTCGAGCACCATGGTGTTCAATTTATAGGGAATGCCCAGGGCCTGCACCTGCTCGATGAAGCGCCCGGCGTATTCCGGCCCGGTCAGCTCCTCCCGGAAGGTGTGGAGGCCGAAGCCGTTGTGGATGCACTGGTTGAGAATGCCGCCCAGCTCCCGGTCCCGTTCCAGGATCAGAAGGTTCTCGATGCCGGCGTTTCGGGCGGCAACGGCAGCCGCCAGTCCTGCGGGGCCGCCGCCGATGATGACAAGATCGTATTTCTGCATAGCGCGGCCTCCTCAGACAGAATCCTTATTGAAGCCCACAATCAGCCGGGATCCACCGCCGGCCTTGGTGAGCTGCTCCATGGGGACGCCAAGCTCCCGGGAGAGAAGCTCCAGCACCCGGGGTGCGCAGAAGCCGCCCTGACACCGGCCCATACCGGCCCGGGTGCGGCGCTTGACGCCGTCCAGGCTGCGGGCGCCGGGGGTGCGGCGGATGGCGTCGAGGATCTCGCCCTCCGTGACGGATTCGCAGCGGCAGATGATCTGGCCGTAGGCGGGATTCTTCCGCACCAGGGTCTGCCGGGCCTCAAAGGACAGGGCGGCGGGATTGACGATGCCCTTGCGGGTGGGGATGAAGTCTGCCCGTGGGGACAGGCCCAGCTTCGCCGCCACCTGTTCCGCCAGCATGGCGCCGATGGCCGGGGCGCTGGACAGGCCGGGGGATTCAATTCCGGCGCAGTCAAAGAAGCCGGGGGCGTCGGAAACCTCGCCCAGGACAAACTCGTGGCCGTCCTCATGGGCCCGGAGACCGGCAAAGGAGGTGATGATCTGCCGGGTGGGCAGGCCGTCCACCGACAGGGCCGCCGTCCGGAGCACTGCCTCCAGGCCCTGGGCTGTGGTGTTGACGCCTTCAAAATCCTCGATATCCGTAGCCGTGGGGCCCAGGAGCAGGTTGCCGTGAACCGTGGGAGTCACCAGCACGCCCTTGCCCAGCTTGCCCGGCAGCTGGAAGATGGTGTGGGACACATGGGAACCGGCCTGCTTGTCCAGCAGGCAGTATTCACCCTTACGGGGGGTAATGTGGAGCGGGCGGCGGCTGACCAGGTTGTGGAGCCGGGCGGCATAGACACCGGCGGCGTTGACTACGGTCCGGGCCTGGAGGGTGCCGCGATCCGTCTGCACCTGCCACAGGCCGCCGTCCCGGGCAAAGCCGGTAACGGTGGTGTCAAAGCGGAATTCCGCGCCGTTGCGGGCGGCGTTTTCCGCCAGGGCGAAGGTCATGCCGAAGGGACAGACGATGCCCGCCGAGGGGGCCCACAGGGCGGCCACACAGGCTTGGGTCACATGGGGCTCCATGGCCCGCACCTGGTCACCGGAGAGAATCTCCAGGCCCTCCACGCCGTTTTCCAGGCCCTGGCGGTACAGCCGTTCCAGCTGGGGCCGCTGGGCCTCATCCCAGCACAGCACCAGGGAACCGATCTGCCGGTAGGAGAAGACCAGCTCCCGGGACAGGGCGGCCATGGCCTTGGAACCGGCCACGTTGAGCTTGGCCATGAGGGAGCCGGGTTTGGCGTCGAAGCCGGCGTGGACAATGGCGCTGTTGGCCTTGGAGGTGCCGCAGCACACGTCCTCGCACCGCTCCACCACGCAGAGCTTGCCGGTGTACCGGCTCAGCTCCCGGGCGATGGCCGTGCCGCTCACGCCGCCGCCGATGATAATGGTATCGTAGATCACAGCTTCCAGACCTCCTCTCGGGTGGAAGAAATGGCTGCGGCCCCGGCGTTCAGGGCCTCCAGCACGTCGTTTTTGCCTTCTATGAGCCCGCCGCAGATCAGGGGGACGCGGAGGGTCTGGGACAGGCGGCGGATAATCCGGGGCATGATGCCCGGCAGGATTTCCACCAGATCCGGCCGCGCCGTGGCGGCGGTTTTTTCCGCGCTCTCCAGGGACATGGAGTCGAACACAAAGAACCGCAGGACGGTGAACAGGCCCAGCTCCTTGGCCCGGTGGATGATGCTGGGCCGGGTGGAGATGATCCCGTCGGCGCCGCAGGACCGGAGATAGTCCACAGCCACCTCCTTGGCGCTGAGGCCGCCGATGAGATCCCCGTGAACCACGGCGAATTTCCCGGCCCGGTGGAGGGCGTCGATGGACTGGCCGATGGTGCAGACGTCGCCGAAGAGCACAAAGACCACCTTCTGATCCAGGGCCAGGCTGGCGTTCAGGGCGTCCCAATCCTTGACCGCCGGAATGATGGCCCCGTCGGTGATGGCGCGGTGAATGGCTTCAATCATAGCCGTTTCTCCCTTCCGAAACATAGAAAAAGAGCGCGATGAACGAGGCACAGCCTGCTGTGCTCCGGCCATCTCGCTCTCAAACTCTCGCGATACGGTGTCGCTATTTCTCTAATTTTAGAATAGCACCAAAGGCGCAAAAAGTCAACGGATCCCACGAAAAAATGATTGCGGCGAACGACGGGCGGCCACAGGCCGCCCCTACGGTGTACCCGTTCGTGATACGCCGTAGGGCAGCGGAGTTCCATCCATCGCAGTGCCTGCGCGCGGCGGCCAAGGGTCTGGCCGCCCTACGGCAGATCATTGCTGCCCGTCCGTGCAGCGGATACCGAAATTCTGCATTCTGCATTTTACATTTCTTCAGTCCTTCGCCCAGCCGTAGGCGCAGCGGACGGCTTTGTTCCAGCCCCGGATGCGGGTTTCCTGTTCCTCCCGGGGGATGGCGGGCTGGAAGGTGCGGTCGATGGCCCAGTTTTTCACCACGTCCTCCTTGCCGGCCCAATAGCCCACGGCCAAACCCGCCAGATAGGCCGCGCCCATGGCGGTGGTCTCCACGCACCGGGGCCGCAGCACCGGGGCGCCGCTGAGATCCGCCTGGGTCTGCATCAGGTAGTTGTTGGCCGAAGCGCCGCCGTCCACCTTCAGAGCCGCCAGGTCGATGCCGGAGTCGGCCTTCATGGCCTGGAGCACGTCGTTGGTCTGGTAGCACAGGCTGTCCAGGGTGGCGCGGATGATGTGGTATTTGTTGACGCCCCGGGTCAGGCCCACAATGGCGCCCCGGGCGTACTGATCCCAGTGGGGCGCGCCCAGGCCCGTGAAGGCTGGCACCACATAGCAGCCGTTGGTATCCGGCACCTTTCCGGCCATATATTCGGAATCCTGGGCGGAATCGATGAATTTCATCTCGTCCCGCAGCCACTGAATGGCGGCTCCCGCCACGAAGATGGAACCCTCCAGGGCGTATTCCACCCTGCCGTCCAGGCCCCAGGCGATGGTGGTGACCAGGCCGTTTTTGCTGAACACGGGGGTCTCACCGGTATTCATCAGCAGGAAGCAGCCGGTGCCGTAGGTGTTCTTGGCCTCGCCGGGACGGAAACAGGTCTGGCCGAAGAGGGCGGCCTGCTGGTCTCCGGCGGCGCCGGAGATGGGGATGGGTGCGCCAAAGAACTGAGCCAGGGCTTCGCCGTAGACGCAGCTGCTGGGCTTGACCTCCGGCAGCATACATCTGGGAATGTCCAGCTCCGCCAGAATCTCGTCGTCCCACTGCAGGGTGTTGATGTTGAAGAGCATGGTCCGGGAGGCGTTGGAATAGTCGGTCACATGGGCCTTGCCTCCGGTGAGCTTCCAGATCAGCCAGGTTTCCACGGTGCCGAAGAGCAGCTCACCCCGCTGGGCCCGCTCCCGGACGCCGGGGACGTTCTCCAGGAGCCAGCGCAGCTTGGTGCCGGAGAAATAGGCGTCGATCACCAGGCCGGTCTTGCTGCGGTAGGTCTCCGTCAGGCCCCTGGCCTTGAGGCTGTCGCAGTACTCGCTGGTGCGGCGGCACTGCCAGACGATGGCCCGGGAGACCGGCTCACCGGTAAGCTTGTCCCAGACAATGGTGGTTTCCCGCTGGTTGGTGATGCCGATGGCGGCGATATTGGCGGCGGTGGCGCCGATGTTGGCCATGGCCAGCCGGGCCACCTCCAGCTGGGTGGACCAGATCTCGTTGGCGTCGTGCTCCACCCAGCCGGGCTGGGGGAAGTATTGGGTGAATTCCTTCTGGGCCACGGAGCACATCTCGCCCCGCGCATTAAACAAAATACAGCGGTTGGACGTGGTGCCGGCGTCCAGCGCCATGATGTATCGTTCCATTGCGATTCCTCCCCGAATCGGATTCCACATTACTATATCACAAGACCGCGGCTTTTTCCAATTCCCGGCGGGGAAATCTCCGAAAGCTACAGAAGCCGCCCCGGGGTTTTGGGAATCCTGCCATAAAGCGGTGCCGGCCTTGCGCCGCCGACGGTTTTGTCATACAATGGAAAACAAGGGGGGATACCCATGAACGAACTGGAAATCATCCGGCACCGGCAGATTGAGGGCCTGAGCCTGTTTTTTGACACGGTGGATTACCGCACATCCCACATCCACCCGGAGTGGGAGCTGATCTGGGCTTTGGACCGGCCGCTGTCGGTCACCTGCGGTCCGAATCAATGGAGCATCGAACAGGGACAGCTGGCCCTCTTCAGCCCGAACGAGCCCCATGAATTCCACAAGCTGGATGGCAGCTGCACCTTTTTGTGCCTCCAGATTTCCGCCTCGGTGCTGCCCGGCATGCCCCGGCTGACCGTGGACGGCAGCAGGCCCCAGGCCTGGCTTTCGGACCGGGAGCTGCGGGAATTGAAGCGCCGTTTGGCCGGTATCATGGCTGCCTATCTCCGGCAGGAGGGATACTACGGCCTGTACTGCGTGGGCCAGAGCTGCCTGATTCTGCACCGGCTGCTGTCCCGGCTGCCCACCCATGTGCTGACGCCGGAGGAGATTGTTAGCCTGGACAAGCGCAACGCAAGGCTGAAGCGGCTGATTTGCTTCGTGGATGAGAACTATATGCACAAAATCCGCCTGGCGGACTTCGCCGCCGCCGAGGGCTGCTCCATGAGCTACCTGTCCCGGTTCATCAAAACCGCCATGAATCAGAGCTTCCAGAGCTATGTGGCCTCGGTGCGGTTCCGCTGCGCCTGCAAGCTCATGGCGGAGGGAAACATGGGGATGCTGGACGTGTGTATGGAGTCCGGGTTCTCCGATTACCGCTATTTTTCCCGGGCCTTCCGTCAGGCCTATGGCATGACGCCGGAGGAATTCAGCCGCCAGGCCCGGCAAATCCGGCAGGAGGCCCCGGCGGACAGCCGCAGCCTCCATTCTGTGGAGCAGTTTTACTCCAGAGAAGAAAGTCTAAATCTTCTGCAGCAATATCTGCGGGAATTTCTGCTGGAAACAGAAGAAAAATGAGAATTTCCCGGGAGATGCAAAATATTACAAAGAAACATGGCAGAAATTGTTCAAAGCGCCGATTTCTTGAAAAGGTAAAATTAGTCTAATCAGAATGTGCGTTTGTCAAAGAAAGAACCGGCGCAATCCGGTATACTGATAACAAAAAAGGAAGGTGATGGGTTTGAAGCTGTATATTGGAATTGACCTGGGCACCTCGGCCATGAAGCTGCTGCTGATGGACAAAGAGGGCGCCATCCACAATATGGTCACCAAGGAATACCCCCTGGAGTTCCCGAAACCCGGCTGGAGCCAGCAAAATCCGGAGGACTGGAAAAAGGCCCTGCTGGAGGGTGTGCCGGAGCTGCTGCAAGGCTTTGACGGCGCAGACGTGGCCGGAATCGGCTGCGGCGGCCAGATGCACGGCCTGGTGGTGCTGGACAAGGACGACAATGTGATCCGTCCCGCCATTTTATGGAATGACGGCAGAACCGCCAAAGAAGTAGATTACCTGAACCATACCGTTGGCGTGGACCGGCTGGCGCGCTGGACGGCCAACATCGCCTTTGCCGGGTTTACGGCCCCGAAGCTCCTGTGGATGCGGGAGAACGAGCCGGAGAATTTTGCGAGAATCGCGAAGATCATGCTCCCCAAGGACTACATCAACTACCTGCTCACCGGCGTACACTGCTGCGACTACTCCGACGCTTCGGGCATGCTGCTGCTGGACGTGGGGAACAAATGCTGGTCGAAGCAGATGCTGGAGCTTTGCGGCGTGACGGAAGCGCAGATGCCGCGGCTCTTTGAGAGCTATGAGGTGGTGGGCACCCTGCTGCCCGAAACTGCCCAAGCTCTGGGCCTGCCCCGGAGCGTCCAGGTCGTGGCCGGCGCAGGCGACAACGCCGCCGCAGCTGTGGGCACCGGCGTGGTGGGAGAGGGCGGCTGCAACATCTCCCTGGGCACCTCCGGCACAATCTTTATCTCATCAAAAACCTTCCGCAACCCGGACAACCACGCCATTCACGCCTTTGCCCATGCCGACGGCGGCTACCATCTCATGGGCTGCATGCTCTCCGCCGCTTCCTGCAACAAGTGGCTCATGGACGAAATATACAAGACCTCTGATTACGCCTTTGAGCAGATGGATATCACCGATGACAAGCTGGGCGAGAATCATGTCTATTTCCTGCCCTACCTCATGGGCGAGCGCAGCCCCATCAACGACACCAACGCCCGGGGCACCTTCATCGGCATGACCATGGACACCACCCGGGCCGACCTGACCCAAGCGGTTCTGGAGGGCGTGGCCTTCGCCATTCGCGACAGCTTTGAGGTGGCCAAGTCTCTGGGCATCGAGATCACCAGCAGCAAGATCTGCGGCGGCGGCGCCAGGAGTCCCCTGTGGAAGAAAATATTTGCCAATGTCCTGAACATCAAGCTGGAAGTGCCTGTTTCCGAACAGGGCCCCGGCATGGGCGGCGCCATGCTGGCTATGGTGGGCTGCGGCGCGTATCCGAGCGTCCAGGCTGCCGCCGACGCGCTGGTGTCCGTGGCGGACGTGGTGGAGCCGGAGCCTGCGCTGGCCGCCAAATATGAGGCACGCTATCAGTCCTTCCGCAAGATCTATCCCGCCTGCCGGGAGCTGTTCCCGCTGTTGCACGGATAAGGAGCAAACAATATGAAGATTTATTCTGTTTACGATCCGGAATTCAAGGCCTATGGTCAGGTTCAGCAGGGCTTCCCCACGGAGGAGCTGCTGGCCGCCCTGGCCCGGACCCCCGTCCCTGACGGTGTGGAATATGTGGCCTGTGAGCCTGCCCTGCAGGAGCTGCCGGTGCGGCAGCTGGTCTGCGACCACCTCTACGGCGGCATGCCCGTCCAGCTGGGCTGGTGCAACGGCCACAACACAAAGCTCAACTGCCTGGAATACCACCGCGACAGCGAATTCAACCTGGGCACGGAGGACTTTATCCTCCTGCTGGCAAAGCAGGACGAGATCGTGGACGGTGTGCTGGACACCGCCAGGGTCAAGGCCTTCCGGGCGCCCGCCGGAGCCCTGGTGGAGGTCTACGCCACCACCCTGCACTACGCGCCCTGCCACTGCGACCCGGAAAAGGGCTTCCGGGTCATGGTCGCGCTCCCCTTGCACACCAACACCTGCAAGCCGGAGCTCACGCCCGCCACCAGAGAGGACAAGCTCCTTTGGGCGCGCAACAAGTGGCTGCTGGCCCATCCCGCATCCAGCGAAGCTGCCCAGGGGGCCTATGTGGGCCTCACCGGCGAGAACATCGATATTGCAAATCTGATTTAAGGAGAATATATATATGAACATTCCGGAAGTCAAACTCGGCATCATTGCGGTCTCCCGCGACTGCTTCCCCATCGCCCTGTCCACCCAGCGCAGAAAGAACATCGTCGCCGCCTACGGCGAGGGCCTCTATGAGTGCCCCATCACCGTGGAAAATGAGAAGGACGCCCTGGCAGCTCTGGCCGACGTCCGGGCCAACGGCGTCAACGCCCTGGTGGTGTTCCTGGGCAACTTCGGCCCCGAGACCCCCGAGACCCTGCTGTGCCAGAAGTTCCACGGCCCCGTCATGTATGTGGC
>JAEDJR010000072.1 GCA_016296235.1 Oscillospiraceae bacterium | reverse complement strand
ATGCCGATGGAGGGCATTCCCATGCCGGAGGCCATAACGGACACCCGGGTGCCCTTGTACAGGCCCGTGTAGCCCTGGACGCCCCGGACATTGTTGACCAGCTGGGCATTCTCCAGGAAGGTTTCCGCGATAAATTTGGAGCGCAGGGGATCGCCGGGCATCAGAACCGTCTGACCGAAATCACCGGGTTTCGCGTTGATATGGGGGGTGGGATAATTTGCCATGAAAATTCTCCTTTCTATCTCACCTTGCGGTGTTCTGCAATACTTTCCTTCCAGCATTTGTGGCACATGGCCAGGTACCGGTCGTTGCCGCCCAGAACCACCTGGGCGCCCTCGGTGATGATGTAGCCCTCGGAATCGATTCGGGCGTTGACCGTGGCCTTGGAGCCGCAGCAGCAGATGGTCTTGATCTCCGTGATGGAATCGGCCACCTCGAACAGGCGGCGGCTGCCGGGGAACAGCTTGGTCTGGAAGTCGGTCCGCAGGCCGAAGCACAGAACCGGCAAATTGTCCCGATCCACCAGGGTGCGCAGCTGATCGATCTGCGCCTCGGTCATAAACTGGCACTCATCCACCAGAATCACGTCCACCCGGTCCCTGACCCGGTAGAGGTCGATGATGTTCTTGTCGGCGGCCACAGCCTCGGCCTCAGCCTCCAGACCCACCCGGGATTTCAGCCGCAGGGCGCCGTCCCGGTCGTCGGCGGCAGGCTTTATCAGCCAGACCCGCATGCCGCGTTCTTCGTAGTTGTATTTGGTAATCAGCGCTGTAGCCGTCTTGGAGCTGCCCATGGCGCCGTATTTGAAATAGAGCTTTGCCAAACCAGTCACCTCTTTTATGGTATCAGGTTCATTATACCGGATTTTGTCGGAATAAGCAACAGACAGCTTGACCGAAATGCTCTTTTCGGTCAAGCTGTCCAATCAGCGCTTGCGGCGAGGCAAGCCCCGCCCTACGGTATTCCCAGCGGTCTGCACCATGGGCGATGCCGTAGGGCGGGCTGACTCTGCCCGCCGAAGGGTACTGCCTGTTTGGAAGATAGGTTTCAATTCATCGGACTGCCTGCAAGCGGCGGCCAGGGGTCTGGCCGCCCTACGGTGTTCAAAGAATTATTGCGTCGTGATCTGCAAATACCGCCAGGAGTCGGTGTCGAAGCGGATCACGTATTCCCGCCGGACGCCGTCCTGCCGCAGGACGGTCAGGCACAGGGTGTTGGCGTCGGACAGGATCGCGTCCTCCAGGGTCAGCTGCACGCTCTCATCCAGGCTGGCCGCCTCCCGGGGGAGAATGACGGCGTTCCGGGCCGGGTCGTAGGCCTCCGTCCCCTCCGGGTCATAGGTGAAGCCGGTCAGGAACCGTTCCAGCCGGAAACGGACGTCGGAGACCGGGATCACCAGCCGGTCGCCCTCCGCCCAATGGTCCACCACCGTGACGCCCATGTTCATGGCGGCAAAGGCCGGCACCATCCGGTTCAGCTGATCGGCGGTGAGCTGGGACGCATCGGCGAACTGGATCTCTCCCCGTCCGTGCGCCTCCAGGGGCAGGACGAAGGTCTCCAGCAGCCAATCGGCGTCCCCGTCCTCCACGGCCTGCTCCACGTCGGTAAAGGTGTAGCGGGAGACAATCTTCTCGTTTTCCGTTGTCGCGCTGACATAGCCCTCCGCCGTTTTGACCCAGACGTTCTGGGTCACCGCCTGGCCGTCCACGGCGTAGCGGTCAAACACCGCCGAATTCTGCTCCTTGTACACGGTGCAGCCCACCAGCTCCGGCAGGTCGGCGCTGGTCACGACGCCCAGCTCTTCCCCCAGCTCCCTGGGCGGCTGGTCCAGGGGCGTGGTGTATTGGGGCCGCAGGTAGTAATAGGTGCCGCAGACCACAAATTTTGTCATGGTCTTTTCCACGCCGCCGTCATTCTCCTCCGGCTCCGGCTCCGGCGCTTCGGCGGGTGTTTCCGGCGCTTCCTCAGGCGCAGCCGTTTCCGTTGTGTCTGCCTTCTCATCGGCCACCGCCGCTTCCGTCATGGGCGCTTCGCTCTTGGCACTGCCGCAGCCAATGGGGAGGTATGGCAGGGCCAGCGCCGTCAGGCACAGCACCAGGGCCAGGCAGGCGGCAATCTTCCCCCACCGCCGCCAGGGGTTGGGGAAGCGCTTGTTCTGAGCCAGCTCCAGCAGATCGTCCCCAACGCCCGCCAGGGCCTCAAACAATTTTTCCTGCTTCACAGCACAACCCCCTCCTTTTCCAGCTGCTCCCGCAGCTTCTGCCGGACCCGGTAGAGGGTGGACTTCACGCTGCCCTCGGCCATCTCATAGCGGCGGGCAATATCCCGGGTGCTGTCCACATACCAGTACCGCCGCAGGAAGATGCAGCACTCCCGCTCCGGCAGGGTGCGCAGAAACCGGTCCAGGACCCGGGTCAGCTCCTCCAGGGCCAGGGCCTCCTCCACAGAGTCTGCCGCCGGGACGCAGTCTCCCAATTCCTCCAGAGCCAGGGGCAGCTGGCCGCCGCCCCGTTTGTCCGCCCTGGCCCGTTTCCAGCGGTCCAGGGACAGGTTCCGGGTGATGCGGCTGAGAAATGCCGGCAGCACCCCGGGCCGCTGGGGCGGCATGGTGTTCCAGGCCCGCAGCCAGGTGTCGTTGACGCATTCCTCGGAATCCTCCCGGCTTTGGAGAATGTTGAAGGCAATGCTCCGGCACAGGCCGCCGTATTTAGTCTCCGTCTCCTGCAGGGCCCGTTC
This sequence comes from Oscillospiraceae bacterium, assembly GCA_016296235.1. Lineage (GTDB taxonomy): Bacteria > Bacillota > Clostridia > Oscillospirales > Oscillospiraceae > Avoscillospira. The sequence goes on along the minus strand of JAEDJR010000072.1, from coordinate 6,771 downwards.
CTCCCGTGCCCAGAACAGGTCAATGATGGCGCCGTCTTCCATGGGTGATCTCCTCCTTATTCCATGATGCTTTCGTAATAGCAGCCGCGTTCCGTCAGGCGCACGACGCAGGTTCTCTCTTCCGTCACCACCGTCATGGTATCCCCTTCGAACACAATGCGTTCGGCCATAGGCATCGTCCACGCCTCCGGCTCCAGGGTCCGCAGCACCAGGGCCTCCCGCGCCGGATCATAGGCTGCGCACTGGGCCGGATCAAAGGTATAGTCCTCCAGGTAGCGATCCAGCTGCCGGGTGACCTCCGACGGCGCCAGAACAAACTCGTCCACCTGCTCCCACAGGTAGCGGTTCAGGTCGCCGGTGCGCCGGCCGGCCAGCTCCTCCAGCTTCAGGGTCTGTAGGAACAGCCGCAGCAGCGCTTCGGAGTCCAGCTCCGTGGGGCTGTCAAAGGCCGTGTTCGCCAGGGCAAAGGCCGCCAGGGCGTCCCACTTTCCCTCGGTGTACAGATTCTCCGCCTCCTGCCGGGTATACAGCGGCCCGTCCCAGGCATAGTAGGTCAGGCAGAACCGGTAGCCCTCCGGCTGCTCCACCAGAATCAGCAGGGGCATATCCGTGAAGCGGCTGCCGCTGCGCAGGATATCGCTGGCCGCATAGACATCGGCCCCCACCAGCGCCGGGTCGTCGGCTTCGCTGACGGTTCCCAGCCAGTCGCCCGGCTGCTCCCTGGCCGGGAGCTGCTCATAGACGGCTTCCTCATAGTAAATGACGCCCCGCACCGTCAGGCGCTGCCGGCGCTGCGCCGTCATTGCGCCGTATTCCGGCTGTTCCGGCGCCGGTTCCTCTGCGGGCGTTTCCGGAGCCGGCCCTTCTGCGGGCAGGTATTCCTCCGCCGTCTCCGCCGGGCCGGCCGGATTCTGGTCTTTTGGGGCCTGACCGCCCCACATCTGCGTCCAGACCAGCGCGCCTATCCCCGCCGCCAAAGCCAAGCAGGCGGCCACCGGCAGCCACCGCCGCCAGATTCCCGCCCGGAATACCCGCTTTTCCGCCATATCGATCAGATCGCCGCCCACGCCGCCAATGGCGCGGAAGAGCGTTTCCCTGCGCTTGTCCCGTTCCGTACTCATACCGCAATTCCCTCCTGTTCCAGCCAGACCCGCAGCTTTTCCCGGGTGCGGTGCAGGGTGGATTTCACCGTTCCCTCGGCCATATGATACCGGCAGGCGATTTCCAGCACGCTGTCCACATACCAATACCGCCGCAGGAAAATGCAGCAGTCCTTTTCCGGCAGGCCCCGCAGGAACCGGTCGATGGAGGCTGCCAGCTCCGCCTCTTCGGCCGCCTGCTCTGCGCTTTCCGCCCCCGGCAGGCAGTAGTCCAGCTCCTCCAGGGCCAGCATGATCTGGCCGCCGCCCCGTTTCCCCGTCCGGCCCGCCTTGAAGCGGTCCAGCGACAGGTTCCGGGTGATGCACCCCAGAAAGGAAGGCAGGACGGCAGGACGCTGCGGCGGCATGGCGTTCCAGGCCCGGAGCCAGGTGTCGTTGACGCACTCCTCGGAATCCTCCCGGCTGCGCAGAATGTTCCACGCCACGCGCCAGCAATAGGCTCCGTATTTTTTCTGCGTCTCCGTCAGCGCCCGCTCCTGCCTGTCCCAGTACAGGTCAATGATCTCCCGGTCCTCCATCCCCTCGCCTCCTTCGCTTATATCATTATGACGCGAAAACACAGCCGTTGGTTCACCGTCTTTGCAAAAAAACTGCAAAATCATTCCAAAGCCCGCCGCTGTTCGACAAATTTCGACAAGCAGCCTGCTGTATACTTTCGACACAGTCCGACATATCGGCCGAGAATACCGATATATCGTCCTAGGAATGCTTCCAAGATTTGTGTATTCTATAGTATAAAAGGAGGGGGCCGGAATGGCAATACGCGAGAATCTCGCCCGTCATCTTCACATGATCCGCGAACAGCGCGGCATGACGATTACGCAGTTTTCCGACCAGTGCGGCATCGCCCGCTCATCGATGCAGCTCATCCTCAGTGGAAAAGGAAACCCCCGGTTGGACACCATCGAACACATTGCCCGGCAGCTGGACGTCAGTCCGCTTTCCCTGCTGTCGGGTCAGTCCGAGCACATATCCTCCCCTACGGAGACGCAGCTGCATCAGCTATTGGAACAGCTGAACGAGCTTCTGGAGAACAGTCATGAATAGGGAATTGACCCGGCTCCTTCTATCTCTTGGCATCACCGCCAACTACACGGGATTTGATTATACCTTATATGCCGTGCTTCTGGCAGCGGAGGATCCCGCCCGTCTGGTGCAGGTCACCAAGAATCTCTATCCTGCCGTGGCTTCCCGGTTTCAAAGCACCGCCGGCCGGGTGGAGCAGAACATCCGCCACGCTGCGGAGCTGGCCTGGAAAACCAATCCCCGGATGCTGCAGGACATCGCGGGCTATCCCCTGATCCGGCGGCCCCGGGCCTCGCAGTTTATCGCCATTTTGACCGCGGAATACAACAAGCTGCTGGCCAGGGAGGATCCCGACGGCCAGCAGCGCTTGTTTTAAGTTTCCTCCCCGCAGAAGCAGACGGCCCGCAGAAGCAGGCAGGTCAGATCCCACCAGGTGCGGCGGGCCACGTCCTCCGGCGCCACCATGGGAATCTCCGCCAGCACCTCCCCATCGGCTGTCAGGGTCATGGTGCCCAGCCGCTGCCCGGCTTCCACCGGCGCACGGACCTCCGGATCCACCTCCACCCGGGTGGTGACGGCGGTCTGGCGGCTTTTTTCAATGAGAATCGGGTCATTCCGGGCAGCCACGGGGGTCACGGTCTCCTGCATGCCCAGAATTACCGGCACCGGGGGAATCTCCGTGCCCGGATCCGGACGGGCCAGGGTATAGTTGGCAAAGCCATAGTCCAGCAGCTGCTTGGCCGACTGGAACCGGTCGCCGGAGCTGCCGCAGTGGAGGACGACGGCGATATACTCCACCCCGTCCCGCTGGGCCGACGCCGACAGGCAGTGTCCGGCGGCAGAGGTGTAGCCGGTTTTCAGGCCGGTGGTTCCCTGATAGAACCGCACCAGCTTGTTGGTGTTGGCCAGACCAAACTCGCCGTTTCGCACCGTGTCCATCCAGATGGTGGTGTAGCGGCGGATGTCGTCGTGCTTCAGCAGCTCCCGGGACATGACCGCAATGTCATAGGCGGAGGTCAGGTGCTCGGCGGCGTCCGGCTCGTCATCCAGGCCGGTGCAGTTGACAAAATGGGTGTCGTTCATGCCCAGCTCCTGGGCCCGTTGGTTCATCATGGTGACAAAGGCCGCCTCCGAGCCGGCGATGTGCTCGGCCAGAGCCGTGGCGCAGTCATTGGCCGAGGAGACCACCACGGACTTGAGCATCTCGTCCATGGACATCTCCTCCCCCACCTCCAGATAGACCTGGCTGCCGCCCTTTCCGGCAGCGACCTCCGAGGCGATGACCGTGTCGTCCCAGGTGATGCGCCCGTTCTCCAGGGCCTCCATCACCAGCAGCAGGGTCATGACCTTGGTGACGCTGGCCGGCGCCAGCCGCTCATGGGCATTTTTCTCATAGAGCACCGTTCCCGTGGCGGCCTCCATCAGAACGGCCGACGGCGCCGCCACCTCCAGCTCCGCCCCCAGACTTCTGACCGTCAGGCACAGCAGCAAAAGCTGGGCCAGCAGCAGGCTCACAGCCCGTTTCCACATAAAAATCACCCTTCCGTTTCATTCTGGTACAAGCGTATGAAACGGAAGGGTGTATTATGTTTGATTGGTGGTCAGGCCACCAGATAAGGCGCCACGGCAGAGAAGAACGGCGTGGCGTCGGCCCCCACATCGGTCACAACCACCCGCAGAGGACGGTTGAGTCCCAGGCAGAACAGGCTCATGATGGATGTGGCGTTGACGCGCATATCCTCCCGTTCCACATGAATGGGGAAATACTGCCTGGTTGCAATGGAGACAAAATCCAAAATGTCAACAGCGGACGAAAAGGACACAAAACATTCGCGCATACGATTTCCTCCTGTATCTGTACATTCTCCTGCAAATGCGGTATAATCATATCTGTCTCCCGATTTGCAAATTGCTTTTTCATTATAACGGAAACCGGAAGTTTTGCCAATCCACAATTCCAGCCAAACATTTTGTTGGCTTTATGTTTTTTTTGGTGGTTTTTTCTATGAAGTATGCGATATTTACCCTTGGCTGCAAAGTCAATCAATACGAAACCCAGGCCATGGAGCAGCTCCTGGACGCCCGGGGCCACGAAGAAGGCCAGTTTGACGGAATCTGCGACTGCTATATCATCAATACCTGCACCGTCACCGCCGTGTCGGACAAGAAGTCCCGGAACCTGATCCGCCGGGTGCGCAAGCAGAATCCCGATGCCGTCATCGGCGTCTGCGGCTGCTACGCCCAGGTTCATCCCGAGGCCATCCAGGCCCTGGACGTGGACGTGGTGGTGGGCACCAGCGGCCGGGAGGAATTCCTGCGCCAGCTGGAGCAGGCTGTGGCCCAGCGCACCCGCTACGCAAAGGTGGACGACGCCCTGCGCCGCCGGGAGTTCGAGGTGCTGCCCGCCGGCGGCATGGCCGCCCGCACCAGAGCCTTGATTAAGGTGCAGGACGGCTGCTGCAATTTCTGCACCTACTGCATCATCCCCTACGCCCGCGGCCCCATCCGCAGCCTGCCCCTGGACGTGGCCGTGGAACAGGCCCGGCAGTGCGCCCGGGCCGGCTACCGGGAGCTGGTCATCACCGGAATCGAAATCTCCTCCTGGGGCGTGGATTTCAAGGACGGCAGCAAGCTGCAGGATCTGCTGGCAGCCCTGTGCCGGGCAGTGCCCCAGTGCCGGATCCGGCTGGGCTCCCTGGAGCCGCGCACCGTGGACGAGGCCTTCTGTCAGACCCTTTCCGGCTTTGACAATCTCTGCCCCCAGTTCCACCTGAGCCTCCAGAGCGGCAGCGACACCGTCCTAAAACGTATGCGCCGGAAATATGATACCGCACGCTACCTGGAAAGCGTGCGGCTGCTGAAGCAGTATTTCCCCGGCTGCGCCGTGACCACGGATCTGATCGTGGCCTTCCCCGGGGAGACGGAGGAGGAGTTCCGGCAGAGTCTGGATTTCCTGCAAACCTGCCGGTTCGCCCTGGTGCATATCTTCCCCTACTCCCGCCGGGACGGAACCCCGGCGGCCTCCATGCCCGGCCAGCACGGCAACGCCGTCAAGGAAGCCCGGGCCGCCCGGGCCGCCCAGGTGGCAGCCCAGCTGGAAGCCGAATACGACGAGGCCATGATCGGCCAGGTCTGTCCCGTGCTCTTTGAGCAGGTGGAGCACGGCCACTATACAGGCCACGCCCCCAATTATGTGAAGGTCTACGCCAAGGGGGAGGATCTGCACAACGAAATCCGTCCGGTGAAGATCACCGGTCTGTTCCGCGACGGCGTCCTGGGGGAGCTGGTATAGGCACTCTACACCAGCCGGTAATGGGGCATCGGCGTGCCGAACAGCACCCGCCGCAGGCCGTCGTCCAGCAGGACGGCGGCAGCGGAGAGCGGAATCCACAGCACAAAATAATACAGACAGATCTGTCCCAGGAAATTCATGGGCAGGCCGGAATAATCCCACACGCCCAGGCCCAGCCAGCGGTTGACAATCAGCCCGGTCACCAGCTCCAGGGCCGTGACCACGCAGGCGCCCAGACAGGCCTGGGCCGCCAGGGGCACCGGAAACCGGCGGTCCAGCCGCCCGATGAGCCAGAAGCACAGCCCGCCCAGCAGAAACATGGAAATATGACTTCTCCCCCGCCACAGCAGCTCCACCAGCACATAGGCGCTGCCGCCGCAGGCCATCACAACGCATTCCCGTATGATTTGCAATTTCATCACCCGGGAGTAGTATGCAGCATTTTCCAGGTTTTTATTTGCGCCAATCGCAAAAAATAGGGCTGTGCCGCGAAAAAGTTGTTGACAAAGGGCCTCCCTGTCTGTATAATAACCATGCTCACGGTGTGAGCGGAATATGGCGGCATAGCTCAGTTGGTAGAGCATTCGGTTCATACCCGGAGTGTCATCTGTTCGAGTCAGATTGCCGCTACCAGGCCCGTTGGTCAAGCGGTTAAGACACCGCCCTTTCACGGCGGTAACATGGGTTCGATTCCCGTACGGGTCACCAAACAAGAATCCTCGACATCTGTCGGGGATTTTTTGTTTTCCGGGCAGCCCGAAGGCTGCGGGCCGCAAGCAGCGGCCGTCAAAAAATCCGTCCGCACTCTTTCTTCCGGCGGCTTTGTGTGGTATCATAGTGAAAACTTGGCAAGGGAGGCGGCAGACATGATTTCAGACGAAACCGCGTACCGGCGGTATCTTGACGGAGATGAGAAAGCCGCCGAGCTGCTGGTCGAAAAATACGGCGACCCCTTGACGCTGTATATCAACGGCTATCTCAAAGATATGCACGAAGCCGAGGATCTGATGATCGAAGCCTTTTCGCAGATTTTCGCAAAAGAGCGTCCGATCACAGGCGCGGGAGCGTTTCAGGCGTATCTGTATAAAACGGCGCGGAATCTCGCCCTGCGCCACAGCAAAAAGTATAGGCTCCGCTTCCTGCGTTTTGAGGAATTGAACTTTGAGCCGCAGAGCGACGTGCTGGCCGACACAGAGCTTTCCCGCAGCGAGCGCAGCCGTCAGCTCTATGACGCCCTGGCAAAACTGAAGGCGGAATACCGGGAGGCCCTTTATCTGGTCTACTTTGAGGAAA
>JAEDJR010000071.1 GCA_016296235.1 Oscillospiraceae bacterium | reverse complement strand
TTCCAGATAATCCAGCAGCGCAGCCGGCTCGGCAAATGCCGCGAAGAGGCTGGCGCATTCCGGTTGCAGGAAGCCCTGGGTCATGGCCTGGGCCTGCATCTGCAGCAGAGGGGCGTAGTAGTCCCGGGTATTGAGCATGGCAATGGGCTTCTGATGGCGGCCCAGCTGCCGCAGGGTCAGAATCTCATAGAACTCCTCAAAGGTGCCGATGCCGCCGGGGGTCATGACAAAGGCGTCGGCCTGCTCCTCCATGATGGACTTGCGTTCCCGCATGGTTTCCGTGAAAATAAACCGGGTGCATCCGTCATAGAGCACCCCGGGCTGGTCGAAGAACCGGGGGGCCACGCCGGTGAGCTGCCCGCCGCCCCGAACCACGCCCCGGGCCACGGCCCCCATGAGGCCGGTCTGCCCGCCGCCGAAGACCAGTCCGTGGCCCCGGCGGGCCAGCTCCAGCCCCAGGGCCTCTCCGGCCTCGAGATAGGCCGGATCAATGTGGTCACTTGCCGCGCCATAGACACAGATTTGCATGGAATGCTCCTTTCAAAGCCGGGACGCCTGAGCCCAGGAAATGGGGAATTGCTCCGGGTTTCCCGTTTTCAGGCGTTTTTCGTACCAAATCACATCGTACCACTGGCCGAATTTGAAGCCGCAGGCCGGCAGCCGCATGGCCTCCCGGTAGCCCATGGCCTCGTGGAAGGCACAGCTGCCGGCGTTGGCCGAGGTGACCAGACCGTAGAGAACGTAGTAGCCCTGGGCGGCCAGCCGCTGCTCCAGGGTTTCGTAGAGGGCGCGGCCGATGCCCCGGCCGGAACAGCCCTGCCGCAGATAGATGGACAGATCTGCGTCCCAGCCGTAGGCCGCCCGCTCAAAGGCACGGCTGCCGTAGGCGTAGCCCAGAATCTCGCCGTCCTCCTCCCACACCAGCCAGGGAAACTCCCGGGTAATGGCCCGGAAGCGAGCTTCAAACTGGGCCGGGGTGGGCACGTCGTATTCAAAGGTAATGGCCGTATTCAGAATATAGGGCCGGTAGATGTCCAGAATGGCCGGGACATCCCGCATTGTTGCGTCACGGAGCATGGTCAGCCCTTCTTTCCGAGCCTGGCGAACCAGGGGAAGGTCATGGGCCACAGGCCGGCGGCAAAGAAGATCATGAGACCATAGCGCAGGGCGCCGGCCCACAGGCTGCCGCCCAACAAGGGCTTCAGACTGGATTTGATGGCCAGCAGCAGGGCCATGCCCAGAACCAGCTTCAGGATTTGACCCGGCAGCGGGGCTGCGGTGGTAAAGCGGACTTTTTTCCAGTCCAGCCAGTAGCCCAGGGCCATGCCGATGAGAGCGCCGGTGAGCTTGGCGGCGTTTTCAGCGCCGAGGGCCAGCTGTACCGGATCCGCGTCGGCCGGGAAGGGCCAGCACAGGGCGTAGGCCAGGAAGGCTGCGTTGCACAAACCCAGGATGCCCAGAATGACCAGCATCCGCCGGGGATGGGCGTCGGCGTCCCGGAAGAGGGGCCGCAGGGCAAGGATCAGGATCACGGCCATGACGGCGGCGACCCCCACATCCCAGGGTGTGTGAACCCCCAGGTACATCCGGGAGAAGGCCGTCAGCAGGGCCAGAACGATCAGAACCGCCCGCAGCCAGGGCCGCCGGGCGTCCACGGCCAGACAGCCGAAGGTGCCCACGGCGTTCTGGGTATGGCCCGAGGGGAAGGAATAGCCTGTGGCGTCCGCCCGGGCGCTCTCCACAATGGTAAAGTCCGGATCCCGCACCCAGGGGCGGGGAATGCGGCAGGTGATTTTCAGAAATTGATTGAGGGTGGTGCCCAGACAGCCCACGGACAACAGATACAATCCCTGGGATTTGCTGACGCACCAGTAGATGGTCAGGGCCAGCACCATAAACACCAGCTCCGAACCAAGATAGGTGACTGCGCTGAAGAATCCGTCCAGGACAGGATTTCGGATGGATTCCAGCCAATACAACAGCTCCATACAAACGCCTCCGTTTCTCCACCATTATCGGAAAAACGGAGGCGCTTGTCAATATTATTCCACGGATTTCAGGCTTTCCGCCATGTTGATCTGATCGATCTTGGGGCTGAGGATCCCGTTGACCGCCAGGGTGACCAGCACCGTGATGGCGATGCCCAGCACATAGCTCAGGGGCGCGATTCTGGTCTGGAAGCACACAAAGTCTGTTTTGACGCAGGTCATAATGAACCGGTGCAGCCAGATTCCCAAGGGGATGCCGGCGATGGAGCCGAGAATGGTGAGCAGGATGCTCTCCCGGAACACATAGGCGTGGGTCTCGCTGCGGTAGAAGCCCAGAACCTTGATGGTGGCGATTTCCCTGGCCCGTTCGGTGATGTTGATGTTGATGAGGTTGTAGCCCACCACAAAGGACAGGGCGACGGCACAGCCGACCACCAGCAGCACGATGGAGTTGAGGCTGGACATGGCGTTGGACACCAGATCCCGCAGCTCCTGGGAGGTACTCACATTGATTACATCGTCGCTGCTCAGCAGGGAAGCGCCGATGGCAGAGACATCGCCGGAGGCTGCCGTGCAGTAAGCGGTGTTGAGCTCCGGTTCGATGCCGAACCAGGTTTCGTAGCCCTCCTGGGTCAGATAGGCGTAGTGGCGGACGTAGTTGGTGAAAATCCCGGTGATGGGGATTTCGATCACCTCGTTGCTGTCCAGCCGGAGGGGCAGCGAATCGCCGACCGCCAGCCCGGCGTCCTCCGCCAGGGCGCTGCTCACATAGAGCCCGTCACCGGTGGGATAGCCCAGATCCTCCCCCTCCCAGCGCAGGCCCAGCAGGGTATCCATCTCCGGATCGCTGCAGGCAACCACACTGACGGACTGATTGCCCAGACTGGTGGACACGGTCAGGGTACTGACGCCGGCAAAGACGCACTGCTCCAACTCATCCCGGTGGGCTTCCCGGAAAGCCGCCTGCTGGGCGGCGGACCGGTTGGAATCAAAGGTGACCACATAGTCGTACATGGTAATCTGCTCGAACTGGTCGTCGGCCACATAGGCGATGGAGTCCCGCAGGCCCAGACCCGCCAGCAGCAGGGACAGGCACCCGCCGGTGCCCAGAATCATCATGAACAGCCGCTTGCGGTAGCGGAAGATGTTCCGCAGGGAGACCTTGGCCAAAAAGCCCAGGGAGTTCCAAAGGGGCTTGATGTATTCCAGGAAAATCCGTTTTCCGGCCTTGGGCGTCTTGGGCCGCATCAGCTGGGCCGGCATCATCCGCAGGTCGCTCCAGGCGGCGGAGCAGGCTGCGCCCACGCAGCAAAGCAGAGCCGCTGCCACGGAGATCAGGGCAATGGGCCAGTTGAACAGGAACTCCAGGGGAGAGAAGTGATAGAGCAGCTGGTAAGCATCCCAGATGACATAGGGGAACAGATAGGTGCCCACCAGCAGTCCGAGAATGCAGCCGATGATGGCGGCGCCGCCGGCATAGTTGGAATACCGCAGCATGATCTGCAGATCCGAATAGCCCAGGGCTTTCAGGGTGCCGTTCTGGGTGCGCTGTTCTTCCACCATACGGCTCATGGTGGAGGAGCAAACCAGGGCTGCCACCAGGAAGAAAAACAGGGGGAAGACCTTGGCAACGCCCTCTACAATCTTGGTGTCGTTGTTGAAGCTGATATAGCCGTTGTTGCTGCCGGGCGTCAGGACATAGTAGGAGGGGTTCTTCATCCGTTCCAGATCCACCTCACCCTGCCGCAGCTGCCGCTGGGCGTCGTCCAGCTCCTTTTCTGCCTTGGCAAGCTCCTGTTTGGCCTCTGCTTCCTTGTCATAGTAGGTCTGCAGACCCTCGTCGTACTGGGCCTGACCGTCGTTCAGCTCCGCCCAGCCGTCGTCCAGCTGGGTTCGGGCTGTGGAGATGGCGTTCCGGATTTCCTGCTGGAGGGTGGCTTCGCCCGCTTCCAGTTGGGCACGGCCCTCCTGCAGCTGGATCTCCGCCTCCAGCAGCTGCAGCTCCGCGTCCTTCAGCTGCTGCCGGGCGTCGCTGAGCTGGGTGTTGAGAGAATCTACCTGGGCCTGGGCCTGCTCCAGCGCCGCCTGGGCCTGTTCCAGCCGCTGCCGGGCTTCCTCCAACTGGTCCTCAAGCAGCTGATTCTGTGCATCATAGGCGGCTTTGGCCGCATCGTAAGCAGCCTGCCGGACGGCAACCTCAGTCCGGGCGGCTTCAACCTCCAGTTCGGCCTGGGCAATCAGGGCGGGATCGGCATGCTCCTGCCGCAGCTGCTCCAGCCGGGCCTCCTGTTCGGCCAAAGCGGCCTGGGCCTGATTCAGAGCATCCTCCTGCCGCTGCACCTGCGCGTAGAGCTGCTCCTGCTGGCGGCGGATCTCCGCCTCAACCTGCCGGAACGCGGCCAATGCGTCCTGATACTCTGCGTTGGCGGCATCCAGGACAGCCTGGGCGGCGCCCAGAGCCTGCTCCGCTTTGGAGATCAGAACCTTCATGGGCATTTTCATGGCCTCATACTGCTCTTTGCCCTCCTGATATTGGGCTTCGCCGTCCTCCAGCTCCTTGCGTCCGGCATCCAATTGGGCCTTGGCGTCGGCCAGCTGGGGATTGCTGTAGGGATCTGCCTGCAGGCGGGCCAGCTCCGCTTCGCCGTCCTCCAGCTCCCTGCGGCCGTCGTCCAGCTTTTGCTTCGCATCCTCCAGCTCCTGCCAGCCGTCTGCCAGCTGCTGCTCCGCGTCGGCCCTGGCGGCTTCGTATTCCGCCAGACCGTCGTAGTATTCCTGCCAGCCGTCGTCCAGCTTGTCGCGGGCGTCCTGCACCACGCGGTCCAGCCGCTGGGCGCCCTGCTCCTCCATAACGGCCAGCAGCGGAGCCTCCCAGGCGTCCAGAGCGTCAGCGTAGTTTGTGGTGAATAATTCCCGGTCGCCCTCCAGCCGCAGATACAGCTCCGTGCAGTAGTCCGCGTCGAAGCCCTCCCGGGTCAGGAACAAAAAGCCTGCGACGGAGCCGGTGCCAAGAGAGGAGGAGCCCCGGGTCAGATTCAGATACTGGGGAGAATTGCCGATGCCCACCAGGATGTAGCTGTCCTGGGAGAACAGAGAATCCTCCTGGTGCTCCACGGTCAGGGTCATGCCCAGGTCGTCCTCGGTAAAATACAGGTCGTCGCCCAGGCATTCGTTGGCGGCCTGGGGCATGCGGCCGCCGGTCAGCTGCACCTGGTTGATGGAGGGCAGCAGGCAGTGGGTCTTGAACACCTTGTCTTCGCTGCCGCAGGACACCAGCATATCGGCGGACAGGCTGCCCTCTGCGGCAGCCACGCCGTCCAGAGCGGCGTAAGCCTCTGCGGCATCCTCGTCAAAGCCGATGGTGGAAACCAGCTGCAGGTCATAGAAATTCATCCGGTCCAGAAAATGCCGTCCGGTCTGCACCATGGCAGGCCGGGAGGATTTCAGACCGGTGAAAAAGCCCACGCCCAGGGCGACAATGGACACAATGGCCAGAAAGCGGCCCAGGGTCTTGCGCAGCTCCCGCCGGTTGTTTTTCTTCCAAGCCGAATGCTTCACCACTCGATCTCCTCCACAGGCACAATGTGCTCGTTTTTCATCACGGAGCGGATCTCGCCGGATTTGACCCGGATGACCCGGTCGGCCATGGCGGTCAGGGCGGAGTTGTGGGTGATGATGACCACGGTCATTCCGTTCTGCCGGCTCTGATCCTGCAGCAGCTTCAGAACCTCCTTGCCGGTGTTGTAGTCCAGAGCGCCGGTGGGCTCGTCACACAAAAGCAGCTTGGGCTTTTTGGCCAGAGCCCGGGCGATGGAGACCCGCTGCTGCTCACCGCCGGACAGCTGGGCAGGGAAGTTGGACATGCGGTTCCCCAGGCCCACCTGCCGCAGGACCTCCTCCGCAGGGATGGAGTCCTTGACGATCTGGGCGGCCAGCTCCACGTTTTCCAGGGCGGTCAGGTTGGGAACCAGATTGTAGAACTGGAACACGAAGCCGATTTCCTCCCGGCGGTACCGGGCCAGCTGCTTGCCCTGATAGGCGGAAATCTCCCTGCCGTCCAGAAAAACCTTGCCGGAGGTCAGGGTGTCCATGCCGCCGAGAATATTCAGAAGCGTCGTTTTGCCCGCGCCGGACTGGCCGACGATGACCACAATCTCACCCTTGTCGATGGTAAACGAGGCGTTGCGCAGGGCGCAGACCTCCACATCGCCGCTCTTGTAGGTCTTGCAGACGTGATCCAGCGTAACGAAGCCTTCCATAAAAAGCGCCCCTTCTCACACAATTTATTTCATTATAGCTGGAAATGCACTGCGAATTGCAAATTCTTTGTAAACAAACTCAGAAAATTCTGCGGCGTTGCCTTTTTGCGGAAAATCGTGTATACTGAACCTACCTTGAGTTAGGAGGCATGATGTACATGCATGTAACCGAACGGTTTTTGAAGCTGGTCAGCTTTGACACCACATCCGATGAAACCTGCCCGGACTGCCCCTCCACACCGGGCCAGAAGTGCCTGGGCCGGGAGCTGGTGCAGCAGATGCTGGAGATGGGCATCGCCGACGCCCATATGGACGAGCACGGCTATGTCTACGGCACCATTCCCGCCACGGGCCGGGGGCCGGTCATTGGACTGGTGGCCCATATGGACACGTCTTCCGCTGCCGGCGGCGCCAACATTCAGGCCCGGATCACCGAGCCCTATGGCGGCGGCGACGTGGTTTTGAACGAGGAAAAGGGCATCGTCCTGTCCCCGGCGGACTATCCCTCCCTGGACGCCCATGTGGGCAAGCGGCTCATTGTCACCGACGGCACCACCCTGCTGGGCGCCGACGACAAGGCCGGTGTGGCGGAGATTCTGGCCTGTGCAGAGTATCTGCTGCACTGCGGGAAGCCTCACGGCGCCGTGCGCATCGGCTTCACTCCCGACGAGGAGATCGGCCGCGGTGCGGATCTGTTCGATGTGGCGGGCTTCGGCGCGGACTATGCCTACACCGTGGACGGCGGCACCCTGGGCGAGCTGGAATATGAGAATTTCAACGGCGCAGCGGCCCGGGCGGAAATCTTCGGCAAGAGCATCCATCCCGGCTCTGCCCGGGGCAAGATGGTCAACGCGGCGCTGCTGGCCATGGAGTTCAACGCTTTGCTGCCGGTCTATGAGGTGCCCGCCTGTACCGACGGCTACGAGGGCTTTTTCCATCTGACCGATATGGTGGGCGAGGTGGAGCACGCCCGCCTGGACTATATCATCCGCGACCATGATGCGGAGAAATACCAGCTCCGGAAGGACAAATTCGAGGCCGCCGGCCGGTATCTCAACGAAAAATACGGCGCCGGAACCGTGAAGGTCACCGTCACCGACAGCTACCGGAACATGAAGGAGAAAATTCTGCCCCATATGTATGTGGTGGAGAACGCCAAAAAGGCCATGGAGGCCTGCGGCGTGACGCCCAAGGTGGTGCCCATCCGGGGCGGCACCGACGGCGCCCGGCTGTCCTATGAGGGACTGCCCTGTCCCAACCTGTGCACCGGCGGCGAGAATTTCCACGGCCGCTTTGAGTATATCCCGGTGGAGGATATGGAAAAAGTTGTGGAGATTCTGATCCGCATCGTCCTGGATGCGGCGCAGTAAGGGACGGCACTCTGTTTAACCGGATATAAAAAAGGGCCTGGGCCTGACGAAAAATTGCAACATGCACAAAAGACAACCGCACTAAGGCTCCCCTGCGTAAGGGGAGCTGTCAGCGAAGCTGACTGAGGGGTCGTTGCCGGCACCAACTGCCTGCACACAACCCCTCCGGCCCTCCGGGCCACCTCCCCTTACACAGGGGAGGCTTTCGGTGCAGCACGTATTGATGCAGGATTGCTATTTTTCGACAGGCTCAGGCCGTTTTCTCATGATCTTTTAATCCTGAGATACCTTGACAGACGAGGTACTGTGAAGTACAATGTGACCACGATCAGAAGGGAGGCGACGCCGTGTCCATCGGAGCGGATTTGATTCGCGGTCATACGGACGCCATCATCCTGGCATTGCTGGAGGAGAAGGACAGCTATGGCTATGAGATCAACAAAACCATTGCCGGAACCTCCGGCGGGCGGTATGAGCTGAAGGAGGCCACCTTATACACAGCGTTTAAGCGGCTGGAGGACGCCGGGCTGATTTCTTCCTACTGGGGAGACCAGGGAAGCGGCGCAAGAAGGAAATACTATACCATGACGCCCCGGGGCCGGGAGACGCTGCGGCAGATGCGGCAGGAGTGGGAGGAAGCCCGGGAGATGATTGACCGTCTGTTGGAAAGGAGCGCGAGCGATGATGCGTGAAAAGCTCACGGAATATGTGCGGAATCTGTTCCGCTATGCACCAAACAATCAGCACAACCGGGAACTGGAGGAGGAAATCCTGCAGAATTCCCTGGACCGCTATGACGATCTGGTAGCGGAAGGACTGCCGGAGGATGAGGCCTACCGCCAGACCGTGGCCAACCTGGGGGATGTGCGGCCTCTGCTGGAGACGGAGGGAGTGGGCCCCGTGGAACCCCGGCGAACCGATCGCCGCCGCAGCGGCTGGATTGCCGCCGGCGTCATCGGCGGTGTCGTGGTGCTGGCAATTGTCGTTGTGGCGTGCCTGGGCCTGTACGCGCCCCGGAGCTTCGGCGGCCGGCAGAAAGAACAGAACTGGGCCGGACAGGTGGAGCAGAACGTGGAAAGCTGGGCAGACCGGCTGGAGAACAGCGTGGAGCAGTGGGCCGATGACCTGGCAGGTACCGTAACCGGCTTCAGCACGTTCACCTACGCCGATTCCGACCGTTATACGGCGGGCGGTGCGGAGGTCTCCGCCGGCAAATTGGAGAAGCTGGAAATCGACTGGCTGGCCGGCTCCGTGACTGTAGAGCCCTGGGACGGCGATACGGTTTCCATATCCGAGCAGGGCGCGGATCAGGAGGAAGCCCGGCAGCTCCACTGGCTGCTGGACGGCAAAACCCTGTATATCCGCTACTGTGCAGCGGGTCAATTCCGGGATCTGCCTGCCAAGGATCTGCTGGTGCGGCTGCCCAGGGACGTTCGTCTGGAGAAGCTGTCTGTTTCCGGCACGTCTGCGGATGCCGGGATTGCCGGGATCGCCGTTGGCCTGCTGAAGTTTGACAGCACCTCCGGCGACCTGGAAGTGCAGGCCGATTGCGGCATCCTGTCCGCCGATACGACCTCCGGCGGCGTGCGATTCACCGGGACGGCGGAGCGGGTGGAGTTTGACAGCACCTCCGGCGGTCTGAGCGTCACCGGAACGGTGTCCGGGGAGCTGTCGGTTTCCACCGTGTCGGGGACTGCGAACCTGGAACTGGACGTCACGCCGGAGGAGCTTTCTTTCGACAGCACTTCCGGCAGCGCGACTCTGACCCTCCCTGGCGAGCGCAGCTTCGAAGCGGAACTGGACACGGTTTCCGGCAGCTTCCGCTGCGACTATCCCACCACCACGAAGGACCGGGACACCTGGATCTACGACGCAGGCGACCGGAAATCCCCGGCGGAGCTGGATTTTGATACCGTCTCCGGCAGCGTGGACATCCGGAAAAGAGGATAATCCTGCTGTGCACCAAAAAGGCTCCCCGATTAGCCGGGTGATCGTAAAACAGTTAAATTTGGGATAGCCGCAAAGCGGCGCAAG
>JAEDJR010000262.1 GCA_016296235.1 Oscillospiraceae bacterium | reverse complement strand
CAGGTTTTCCCGGGTTTCCATCAGGTTCAGGTGCACCCGGGTGCAGCCCTTGGCGTGGACGGTGCAGTTGGAGATCAGGTTCAGCACCATCAGCTCCACCAGCTGCCTGTCGGCCACAATGGGGTGGATCTCCCCGTGGCTCAGGCTGAAGGCTATGCCGGGGCAGAGCATACCCACCGTGTCCAGAAGCCCGGAGAGAAAGGAAACCATATCCATCTCCTCCGGGGCAAAGGGGGCAGAACCGTCGGTGACGGACAGCACCAGGGAGGCGTTGGCCAGCACCCGCAGCAGCCTGTAGTAGCAGTGGGTGACGGAGCGCAGCTCCTTCAAAAGCAGGCTGTCACCCAGCTCCTCAGCCCGGGCCCGGAGCAGCTCCGCCGAGACGCCGAAGTTCATCAGGGCGCCGCGCATGGAACAGAGCAGCGCGTCATTGAGCAGCAGGGGAGCGCTGCCGCAGCGGCGCAGGAAAATCAGCTGGCAGTCGCCGATACGGTTCACCCGGACGGTGTAGCGGTGGCCGCTGATGGCCTGGTCAAGGAGGAAGGAGGAGGCCCTGGTCTCGCACAGGGCCGGGCCCAGCAGCTCCTCCAGGGGCTTGCCCTCACAGCTGTCCCCCAGGATCTGCCTGGCGGCGGCGTTGGCGAAAAATACGCGAAAGTGCCGGGCCAGCAGCGCAGGCTCGCCGGACAGGGCAAGGATTTCGGTGGAGATCTGGTTCAAGTTGTCGCGCTCCATTCTGCCGCAATAGTCGGTTCGCCTCAATTTTCCCCGCGGCGGGGGGAACGGGCTGCTCTGAGGGGGCCTATTTTATCAAATCTTGACAAAATACACAATACCGCCGGAGAATAATGGCTGAAAACCTGCGAAAATTCGGCACTTTTTTGGGCAAAATACATAGGAAACGTATTGATTTTTGCAAATATTATGTGTTATTATTTAGACACTTAGTAAGGCATTTATTTCCTGCCGCGGCGGGAAGTCTATGTATATATTGTATTTCATTATAATGGAGGATATTAACTATGATCAAAGTTGGCATCAATGGCTTCGGCCGTATCGGTTCCCTGGCTTTCAGAGCCGCCATCAAGTCTGACGATATCGAAGTCGTTGCGATCAACGCTCCCGGCCATCCCGCTTCCCACATCGCTTACTGCGTGAAGTATGACACCGTTCACGGCCGCTTCGACGGCGAAGTCATCGGCAACGATGAGGACAGCACCGTAACCGTTAACGGCAAGGTCGTCAAGGTCCTTTCCGATAAGTCCTACCGTGACGCTACCCTCATTCCCTGGGGCGAGCTGGGCGTAGAGTACGTTCTGGAGTGCACCGGCGTTTACCTCACCAAGGAGAAGGCTCAGGCTCACATTGATGCCGGCGCCAAGGTCGTTGTCATGTCCGGCCCCGCAAAGGACGATACCCCCATGTTCGTCTGCGGCGTCAACCTGGACAAGTACACCCCCGATATGCAGTTCGTTTCCAACGCTTCCTGCACCACCAACTGCCTGGCTCCCATGGCCAAGGTCGTCAATGACAACTTCGGCATCGTCGAGGGCCTCATGACCACCGTCCACGCCTCCACCGCCACCCAGTCCATCGTTGACGGCTTCCCCAAGAAGAAGGATCTCCGCGGCGCCCGTTCCATCTACAACAACATCATCCCCGCCTCCACCGGCGCTGCCAAGGCTGTGGGCAAGGTCATTCCCGAGCTCAACGGCAAGCTCACCGGTATGGCAATGCGCGTTCCCACCGGCGACATCTCCGTCGTTGACCTGACTGTCCGCCTGGAGAAGGCCGCTACCATGGACGAGATCTGCGCAGCAATGAAGGCCGCTTCCGAAGGCCCCATGGCAGGCGTTCTCGAGTACGTTGACGACGAGGTCGTTTCCTCCGACTTCCGTACCGATGCTCACACCTCCATCTTCGACGCACAGGCCGGCATCGCCCTCAACGGCAACTTCGTCAAGCTCATCGCCTGGTACGACAACGAGTGGGGCTTCTCCAACAAGATGCT
>JAEDJR010000261.1 GCA_016296235.1 Oscillospiraceae bacterium | reverse complement strand
TCGGCCATGGTGACGCGCCGGGTAAAGTCATCCACCTTTTTCACAGCACCGGCGACCGTGACGCAGGCGCCCCCGGTCTTGCGTTCATCGGGCTTGAAATAGCAGATCTCCGCCTGTGGCCGCTCCCGGCTATGGGCTTTTAATATTTGCAGGCAGGCGTTCAGCTGCTCCTTGCGGCTCTCGTCCAGCTCCGGCCGCGCCTCCGTCAGGCGGGCCGCCTCCAGCACCGCGGCTTCAAAGCCGGTGAGGGCGGCAAAGGGGGAAAACTGGGCCGCCCGGTCAATCAGCGGCATGGGGGGATGGGTGGTCAAGACCGGGCGGGGCAGAGACAGCATATCGTCGTATTGATGGTTCATGCCCGGTGCCCTCCGATCTGCCGGTTCCTGTCCCGGCCGGTGGCTCCCTCCTGGTAGCTGGTACCAGGGAGGATGGCGTTTTTGCCGTATTTCTTCTTGATGGCCAGCATGGCCCGCTGCTTGTTCCGTTCCCGGTCCAGGGCGGCCCGCTCTTCCTCCCGCTGCCTGCTGCGCTGCTCATAGTCGGTGAACAGGTCCAGCTGCTCCGCTTCCGGCTCCTGCACTTCCCCGCTCCGCATCACGTTGGCCGCCACCACATACATGCGCCGCACCGAAAGTCTCCTGTCCACAATGCGCTCGTACAGCGCCATGACTGCGTCCATGATCTGCCGGGTGGAGGAGGTATGGCGGCCCAGGTTGGCGCTGCCGTGGGCGGCCTTGGGCAGCTGCCGGCCATAGGCGTCCGTCTGGGTCTCGCCGGCATAGCCCGATTCCGGGTTATCCTTGTCATAGCCCACGGTGAGGACGATCTGATTGGTGATCAGGCCCTGATCCACCAGATCCAGAACCAGGCCGTCGGTCATTTCCCGCAGGATCATTTTGCCGCCCGTATAGTCATAGGGGCCTTGCAGCACCTGGCCCACACTGATGCTGCTGCTCTCCGGCCGATAGGCCTTGATGTCCTTGATGGTGCAGGGCTCCCAGCCCCAGGCATGGTCGATCAGCAGCTGGGCATTGACGCCGAAGAGCTTATACAGCAGCTCCTCATTATAATATTCGTTGGCCCCGCCCAAAGAGCAGCGGGCAATATCCCCCATGGTGCGCAGGCCCACGGCCTCCAGCTTCCGGGCATAGCCCCGGCCCACCCGCCAGAAGTCCGTCAGCGGCTGATGGTTCCACATTAAGCGGCGGTAGCTCTCCTCGTCCAGCGCCGCGATGCGCACCCCGTCCCGATCCGCCGGGACCCGCTTGGCCCGGATGTCCATGGCCACCTTGCAGAGGTAGAGATTGCTGCCGATGCCCGCGGTGGCGGTGATGCCGGTTTCATGCAGCACGTCGCTTATGATCATGCGGGCAAAGTCATGGGCGGAAATGCCCCGGGTTTTCAGGTAATCCGTGGCGTCCATGAACACCTCGTCAATGGAATAGACATGGATATCCTCCGGGGCCACGTACCGGGTATAGACATTATATACTCTGGTGCTGTAATCAATGTAATAGGCCATGCGGGGTTGGGCCACGATATAGTCCAGCGCCAGATAGGGATCACGCGCCAGCTCACTGGCCAGGCAGGACTTGCCGGTGAAATCCCCGCCACGGAGCCGGCCACGGCGGCGGGCATTCTCCGTTTTCACCTGCTGCACCACCTCAAACAGCCGGGCCCGGCCGGAAATGCCGTAGGCCTTCAGCGGCGGGGTGACGGCCAGGCAGATGGTCTTTTCCGTACGGCTGCTGTCAGCCACCACAAGGCAGGTGTCCAGCGGGTCCAGCCCCCGCTCCACGCACTCCACAGAGGCATAGAAGGACTTCAGGTCAATGGCGATATAGGTTCTGTCCCCCATGGTTTCTCCGTCCTTTCGAATTTCTGTCTATATTATATCTCATTAAGAGAATAATTGCAAGTAAATATCGCCTGACCGGAGAAATTTGGTCAGGCGATAGTTGCTCTTTATATTTTCTTTATGGGGTGGCGGATAACGGTTTTCAGCTTTTCCGGCGCCGTCCTTCTG
>JAEDJR010000070.1 GCA_016296235.1 Oscillospiraceae bacterium | reverse complement strand
GGCTTTCGGTGCAGCCTGTGTTTGTGCAAAATTGCTATTTTGCGACAGGCCCTTTCGTTTATTCTTTTCGTGCCTCGATCAGAGGCCGCAGGATCCCGTATCCTTCGAAGCGGGTATCGCGGGACGGGGTTAAAAATACAATCTGGGCAGCAGGGTCCACCAGGCTGTCCTGGAGGCTCTCCACCAGGCCGGCCACTGCGGAGCCGTCCTCTGTGACCAGATAAATCCGGTCGGAGCTCTCCGCGACGCCGGCGTTGGAGGAGTTGAAGCTGACGCGGATGGGCGTATCCTCCAGCAGGGTGCGGATGGACTTTGCGGCCTCGGCTGCGGCATCCTCCCGGGACAGCTCGCTTTGATAGACAATGTTTCCGCTTTCCGGGATTCGGAAATCGTCGAATACCACTTCATCAAAGCCCATGGCAGCCAGCTCCTGGGCAATGGAGACCAGATATTCCTGCACCGTATCCTCCATGGGATCCAGCCAATAGCAGCCGTGATCGTCCATCCACAGAGCGCCGGAGCGCAGGGGCAGACCGCAGGATTGGTTGGCCAGAGCGAAGTTGGTGTCGGAGAGTGATGCGATTCTGGCTACCAGATACAGCTCATTCTGCTGGGACAATTGGCCGATCAGGCTGTCGATGGCGCCAATGTCAGCGCTGGAGGTCACGGCCCCCAGGGTTCCGGAGGAATAGTAAAAATTACCGTAGATACTCTTCAGGTCCAGCATGATGGTCTGAGGCGTCTCCTGTTCCGCCATGGCTGCGCTGACCGCGTCCATATTCAGCAGCATTTCTGTTGTGATGTAGTAGCCGGACAGAGGCTTCATGGGTTCATCCGCCGCGGCAGAAGTGGGCACCACGGGGTCCTTTGTCACAATCTCCACGGTGGCGGGATCCCATTCCGGCTTTTGCGTATCAGGAGACTTTTCCAGAGACTGGTTGTAGTCCAACCGTACGGAATCTCCGGTATAGACCAGAAAGCGCTGCAGATAGATAAACCGGCAGATGCAGAACACCGCGAACACACCCAGGATCACAGCCAGAACGATCAATCCAAGCTTTGCCCTGCGCTTGTTTCGATAGGAAAAAAGCCGCAACGGGATCAGCCTCCTTGCGCCTGGCGCGCTGTGATCTGGCACCAGTCTTCGATCATCTGTACGGAAACAATCTCCAGTCCCGCTTTGACGATGGCGCCCTTCACCTCATCCAGCCGCTGCTCCAGAATGCCGGAGCAGATAAACAGGCCGTCCGCCTTGAGGAAATGGGGCACCAGGGGGGACAGGGGAATGATGACGTCCGCCACAATGTTGGCCAACACCAGATCATATTCGCCGGAAAGCCGCTTCATCATGGCGTTGTCCGCAATGACATCGCCGGTGACGGCGGTAAACCGATCCGCTCCGAGCCCGTTGATTGCGGCATTCTCCCGGGCGATGTCCTCCGCCTTGGGGTCGATGTCCACACCGGTGGCGTGGGAAGCGCCCAAAAGCAGCGCCGTGATGGACAAGATGCCGCTGCCGCTGCCCAGATCGATGACGGTCTCGCCGCCATGCACCGCCTGCTCCAATGCAATCATGCACATCTGGGTGGAGGCGTGGGCGCCGGTGCCGAAAATCATGCCGGGATCCAGCAGAACCGGCAGCCGGCCCTCCGGATTCTCCGGCGTCAGCCACTGGGGCACCACCAGGAGCTTTTCACCGATGGGCAGGGGCTGATAGTACTGCTTCCAGTTGTTCTCCCAGTCCTCGTCCTGGAGGTTGGCAAGAGAGATTTCCAGGGTTCCGAGATCGGCTTTTGGACACTGACTGCGCAGCAGATGCATCTGGCTCCGCAGGGCGCTGACCTCCTCCATGGCGGAGGGGCCGTCCTCCAGATACAGGCGGATCTGAGACACGCCCTGCATCCGCCGGGCCAGATCTTCGTCTACATAGTCCCAGTATTGTTTGTTGTTTTCCAGAAAATCATCAAAATCCGCCTGATCGTCGATAATAAAGCTGTCATAGCCCAGCACCGTCAGGCGCTCCGCCACCAGATCGATGCCGGCAGATGAAGTCTGAATGGTTAATTCAAGCCACTGCATAATAGCCTCCGTGATTGATGTACGAATTATTACCCTATAGTTTACATGAAATTGCCGGAAACCACAAGAGTAATATTTTACATTCGTGTAAAAGTAGTGTATAATTGAATGTCATGAAAGGACGGTTGCTATGACCACGGAACGAATGGAACTTTTACCGGGTGTTTGGCTCAATTATATCCGGACGAACCGGTTCA
Organism: Oscillospiraceae bacterium; assembly: GCA_016296235.1. Classification (GTDB taxonomy): domain Bacteria; phylum Bacillota; class Clostridia; order Oscillospirales; family Oscillospiraceae; genus Avoscillospira. The sequence goes on along the minus strand of JAEDJR010000070.1, from coordinate 7,487 downwards.
AAACGGGCTGCTTCAGCATCAATCTTCTGCGGCCCCTTGCCTGTGAGACCGCCGCATCCAATGCGCTTTTGCCCAGCATTTTGCTGCGGGGCTGCCGGAGCTATCCCGATATGCAGGCGATTTCCCAACGGCTTGATACGCTCTACGGCGCCAGCGTCGGCACGCTGGTGCGGAAAAAAGGCGAGGTGCAGACCACCGGCCTTTATGCAGACTTCCTGGAGGACCGCTACAGTGAGTCTGAGCCGGTTTTTGCACAGATGATGGAATTTGTGCGGGAATTGGTTTTCGAGCCGTGCAGAGGCCCTGAGGGCTTTGTGGAAGACTATGTGGCAGGGGAGAAGCAGAACCTTGCCAACACCATTGACGCAAAAGTCAACGAAAAGCGCGCCTACGCGGTCTCCCGGCTGCTTCGGCACATGTGCGCCGGAGAAGCCTACGCCGTGCCGCGGCTGGGGGAAAAAGAAACCCTGGACGATCTGACGCCTGACGGCCTCTTCAGCCAATGGTCACAGCTTCTGGCAACCTCGCGCATGGAGCTGTTCTATCTGGGCCAGCAGCCCAGAGACGCGGTGCTGGAGGCCATGACCCGGCTGACCGCCGGATTGCCGGAGCGAACCAATCTGACTGCCGCCGGAACGCAGGTTGTGCTGCCCCGGCGCCCTGTTCAGGAGATTACGGAAACCATGGACGTCACCCAGGGGAAGCTGACCCTCGGCCTGCGCACCCCCATTACGCTCCTGGATCCGAGATATCCCGCTCTGGTACTGCTCAATGCCATCTATGGCGCCGGGATGACCAGCAAGCTCTTCCTGAATATCCGGGAAAAGCAGTCCCTCTGTTACTATGCCAGCTCCTCTCTGGACAAGTTCAAGGGAATCATGGTGGTCGGCTCCGGGATTGAATTTGAGAACTATCAGGTTGCCCGGGACGGCATCCTGAATCAGCTGGAGCTCTGCCGTCAGGGTGAGATTACGCCGGATGAATTGGAAGCAGCCAGGAATTATCTGATTTCAGCCTTGCATACCGGCAAGGACAGTCCCGGCCGGCTGGACGACTATGCCATCGGGCAGGCAGTCGCCGGCTGCAGCGGTACCATGGAGACCCTGGCGGAGCAGATCGAAGCCGTAACATTGGATCAGGTCATCGAGGCTGCAAACACCCTGACCCTGGATACGGTTTACTTCCTGAAGGGGGTGACGGCATGATTGAAAAACCCTATCCGCAGCTGGGTGAGACCGTTGTGGAAGCACGGCTGTCCAACGGATTGCTGACCCGGGTGGTCAGGAAGCCGGGCTTCGCCAAGGCCTATGCCTTTGCGGCCGTCAACTACGGCTCCATGGACAGCAGGTTCCGCCTCAACGGCAGGGAATATGATGCACCCATGGGCGTGGCCCATTATCTGGAGCATAAATTGTTCGATATGCCGGACTGCGATGTCAATCAGCTGTTTTCCCGCTATGGCGGCAGCCCCAATGCGTTCACCAGCTATGACATGACCGCATACTATGTGGAATGCACGGAACACTTCCGCGAAAATCTCGAAATCCTTCTGAACTATGTCTCAACTCCCTATTTCACGGCGGAAACCGTGGAAAAAGAGCGCGGTATCATCGCCCAGGAGATTCGAATGTATGAGGACAGTGCGGATTCCAAAGTATACGAGAATCTCTACGCCGCCCTGTATGCCCACCACCCGGTGCGAAACAGCATCGCCGGCACGGTGGAGAGCATTGGAGATATTACGGAACAGACCTTGTATCAATGCTATGAAGCCTTTTACACGCCTGCCAATATGATGCTGTGCGTTGTCGGCGATGTGGATCCCGAGCTGGTGTTCCGGATTGCAGAGCAGCTGGTGCCCGGGGGACGGACGTCTCTTCCGGAGCGGGACTATGGGCCGGACGAGCCGGATACACCGGCAGAAAAGCGCGTCGAGGATAAAATGGAAATCTCCATGCCGATGTTTGGCTTTGGCTTCAAGGCCAAGCCGGCGGTTTACGGAGAGGATTCCATGACGCAGGAAATCATCGGAGAACTGGCGGCCGAAGTGCTGATGGGAGAATCCTCGCCTCTGTATGCGCGCCTCTATGAGCAGAATCTCATTGATTCCGGCTTCTCCTGCGGCTATGAAGGACTCCGCAGCGCCAGCATGCTGACCGCCGGCGGCGACAGCCGGGATCCCGAAGCAGTTTGCGCGGAAATCCTGAAGGAGGCGCAGCGGATTCGCCGGGACGGCGTCGATCCGGAATTGTTCCAGCGGCTGAAAAAATCCGCCCTGGGCCGCCGGATGCGGGATCTGGACGGCTTTGAGAGCATCTGCTACCGAACCTGTGCCTATGAGTTTGAGGGTGTGGATTATTACCGCTTCCCGGAGCTGTTCCGTGCCGTCACCCGGGAGCAGGTTGCCCGGTTCCTGGATGAGACGGTCTGCGAGAGCAAATCGGCCATATCTGTGATTTGGCCGAAGGAAAACAGATAGGAGGATCATCTATGGGTGCCATATCATTCCCCAATCTGGGAATTGAAGTCAATCCCAGCCCGGTCGCCTTTTCCGTGTTCGGAAAAGATATCTACTGGTATGGAATTATCATTGCAGCCGGCTTTGTTCTGGCTGTTGCATATGCCCTGGCAAGGGTGAAAACCTTCGGACTGGTGGAAGACAACATTCTGGATATGCTCTTTGCCGCTGTGCCGGCAGCCATCGTCTGCGCCAGACTGTATTATTGCATCTTCTATTGGGAACTCTATGCGGATCATCCCATTTCCGTCTTGTATATCTGGGAGGGCGGACTGGCCATTTACGGCGGTATCATCGGCGCAGTGCTGGCTGTGATTCTGTTCTGCAAAATCCGAAAGCTGCCGCTGGGACCCTTTCTGGACATCGGCGGATTGGGATTGCTCATTGGACAGCTGGTGGGCCGCTGGGGGAATTTCATCAACCGGGAAGCTCATGGCGGCGTCACGGATTCTTTCCTGAAAATGGGCATTGCCGATACCTCCGGCACGGTGACCTATTATCACCCCACGTTCCTCTATGAATCACTGTGGAATCTGATCGGCTTTGCACTGCTGCATGGTTATTCCAAGCGCCGGAAGTTTGACGGCGAGGTTTTCGCTCTGTATGTGGCCTGGTATGGACTGGGCCGCGCATGGATTGAGGGTCTCCGAACAGACAGTCTGTACTTGTTTGGCACAGGAATAAGAGTCAGCCAGCTGCTGGCAGCTGTTTCCTGTGCTGCGGCATTGGCTTTCGTTGCCTATGTGCGAATCACGAAAAAACCGCAGCAAAGTGGACTTTATGTCAACCAAGCAGCAGCAGATCAGGCGGAAGCCGACAAAAAAGATCAGGATCAGCCGGAATAACCGTTGTTTTTCCAATTTCCTGTGTTATAATGAAACAAATACATTCTGAAAGGAGTCTTACCATGGCATTTTTTGACAGCATTGACAGCCTCCGCGAGAAAGCAACGGAAGCTGCGCAGATCGCCGCCAGAAAGACCAAGAAGCTGGCGGAGATTGCAAAGGCCAACGTCTCGATTTATTCCGAGGAGGACAAAATCAAGAAAGCGGAGATGGAACTGGGCAAGCTCTACTACAGAGACTACGCGGTGGGAGAAGAAATGGACGCTGCGGAATACCTGCCCTGGTGCCGGAAAATCGATGAGGCGAAGCAGACCATCGCCGATCTGCAGGACTATATCGAAGAGCTGAAGGCCGAACAGGTGCAGATGGAAAATGCGGCCGATGCGGATATCGATGACGTCACGGAAGCTGATTTCGCCGATGTCGAGCCGCAGGAACCCGATCAGACCGAAGAAACGCCCGATATTCAGATCGAGGTTGTGGACACCCAGACCCCTGAGGAGGAAGCCCCCGGCGAAGAAGCCTAAACGCCAAGCGGCGTGCTGCGGAATTGCAGCACGCCGTTATTTTATGCGGCCCAGTGAAACGCAGATGCTTCTTCGCCCTGCAGCAGTACGCTGACATGGTAGAAGATCTTCGCCACATCTCTGCGGCTTATGGGATCGTCGCCGTGGGTCAGCTCCACATCAATGCCTGCCTGAGAAAGGGCGGCCGCCGCTTCTGCGGCCCAAACCGGGATGGTGTCATCCGCATTCTGTGAGAACACGGGTGTTGTGTCGCTGGCGGGCAGCTGCAAAATATTCTGCAGCATCACAGCAGCTTCCGCCTTGGTCAACGCCGCCGCAGGGCGGAATACCACGCCCTCCTCAGAGCTGACGCCGGAGATCATGCCATTGCCCAGCGCCGATACGATATAGGGCTGCATCCAACCGGGCGTCATCGCTTCGTCTGCAAAACCGGAGGTCATCTGGCTTTCGCTGGCCTCGGCGTCCACCAGCTTCATCACCATAACCAGGAATTCTCCGCGGGAAACGGTCTCGTCCGGTGAGAAGCAGAGATTGCCGCCAATGATGGAACCGGTGAAAATGCCCTCGTCCTTCATCCACATGGCAGCAAATGCATCCGGATCACCATTCATATCTGCATAAACGGCCTTGTCGGTCGGCTTCTTGATTTTGATCGAGACCTTTGCAGGCTCAGAGGTGTTGCCGGCATCATCGGTTACGGTAAACGTGAAGCTGTCGTTGCCGACCTTGTTTTCTTTGGGCGTATAGGTGAAGGTACCGTCAGCCCGAAGCTCCACGTCCCCACGCTTGGGCGTGTCCATCAGGGTGTAGGTCAGTTCGGAACCCTCCGGATCAGATGCTTTCAGCTCTCCGGTGTTGGCAATGTTTTTATAGGTTTCAAAGCTGCTGTTCTCCGCCGTGGGGGGATGATTCTTTTTTGGCAGAATGGAAAGCTTCAGCGCTTTGGCGGCAGTGATCTTCCCGTCAGAGACGGTATAATACTCTACCGAAGCGTCCTGTTGGGTTACACAGTCCGTATGCAGGGTCAGCTGGTTGAGGGCCTCCTTGGGCAGGGCGTCGCCCGCCCGAAGGGCACGTTCGCCATAATAAACCGTTGCAATTCTGGAACTGGGCACAGCCGTCAGGAAGATGCCGTCCTCGCCGTCCTGTGTGAAATCATCTGCCGTGAAGCAGAATTCCGTGCTGGCTGGTACCGTGAGTTCCTGGGCGGCTGCCGGAATGGTCATAACCGCTGCCAGGAGCATGACAACGACAGCCAGACGTCCGATATGCTTTGCTTGATACAAAAATACTACCTCCTAATCATATGCGTCGCCGCAAAGAGATTTCGGAGGTAGTGTTTGCTGAAATTAGAATCTTATTCCAATGATAAAGACAGGCTGTGTTTCGGCCGGATATATTGCGCGGTTCCGTCCGGCGCCGGCCGCATATGAATGCCGGAAACCACCCCCATGGCCATAAACATACTGACGATGGAGGAAGCGCCATAACTGATAAAGGGCAGGGTCAGGCCGATGACAGGGAACAGGCCCACGCACATGCCGACGTTGACGACGATCTGGAACAGCAGCATGCCGGCAATGCCGATGCAGATGGTCCGGTTCATGAAGTTGCCGGATTTTACTCCTACATAAATGCAGCGAATTAAGATGGCGCTCAGAAGCAGCAGGGCAACAACACAGCCCAACATCCCGAGCTCCTCAGCAATGGAGGAGAAGATAAAGTCCGTGTGCTGGGCCGGGTTGACTTCACCTTTGACCATGGTACCGTTGTACAAGCCCTGACCGGCAACGCCGCCGTTCTGAATGTACCGCAGAGAGAGGTTAGTCTGCCAGCGCACGCCTGTGCCGGTTGGGTCGATGCTGGGATCAAAGAGCATCATAATCCGATTATACTGGTCTTCTCTCACCAGTGTCAGAAGCACGGGAGCTGCCAACGCAACAGCGCCGATACCCAGCAGGAACCAGATCAGATTGACGCCGCCCACAAAAGCCATGGTCAGAAAGATAAACACATAGATCAGGGCAACACCGGCATCGGAAGACACATAAACAATCAAGCCAAAGAAGAAAACGGTCAGAAGGCCCATTTTGATCACGTTCAGAGGCGAGGACAGCTTATTTTGGTTTACGCTCATCATTTTGGCCAGAATGATGATGAAGAATACTTTGCAGATCTCGGCAGGCTGAATGTTGATGGGCAGCAGAGGAATATCCAGCCAGCTTCGGTTGCCGGTATCGCCCTTAATGCCGAAGAACTTCAAAAGGCCGATAAACAGAATGCTGAACAGGAGCAGCAGCTCACGGCGTTCGGCAATGATATCCACGTCGATCAGAGTCAGAACCGCGTAAATCACAATTCCGATCAGCAGGGCCGCCGCCTGCTTTGTCAGATAGCTGGAACTGCCTTCCGTCGCCGTAGCGCTGGAAATAACCACCATACCGAAGATCGTGGTAACCGTGCAGAGCAGCAGCAGCACCATATCCGCTTTTTTTACAAAATCACCGATAGCACGGCCCACATAGCGCAAAGGGCGCACCTCCCAGAAGATTTTTTACCACATTCTATTATACTCGTTTTCTCTGCCGGCAACAAGATGCATTTTTCACCAGACTCTCATCCTCTGACCCTGATAAATCATGAGAAACTGACCATAGCTTTCTTGCGTTTCCGGAGTATAATGGAAGTAAGAATGCTGGAGGAAGAATTATGAAGCGAGTTTTGACGGTGCAGGATATTTCCTGTGTAGGGAAGTGCTCTCTGACGGTAGCGCTTCCGGTTATTTCTGCAATGGGAGTGGAAGCTTCGGTCCTGCCTACGGCGGTGCTCTCCACCCACACCATGTTTCCCAATTGCACCTGCAAGGATCTGACAAACCAGATTGAACCCATCACCAACCATTGGAAGCAGTCAGGGTTTACATTTGACGCGATTTACACGGGGTATTTGCGCTCCGCTGCGCAGATTGCGTGCATGAGCCGGCTGTTTGCAGAGTTTCGGACCGAAACAAATCTCATTTTCGTCGATCCGGCCATGGCGGACCATGGAACGTTGTACCGTGGGTTTGACATGGCATTCGTCGGACAGATGGCGGAACTGTGCGCCCAGGCGGATGTGATTGTTCCCAACCTGACAGAAGCCTGCCTGATGACGGGAGTTCCCTATCAGGAACATTTCACGAAAGAAGAAATCTGCGGGCTGCTCAGAAAAACCGCAGCCCTGGGCGCCAAAACCTGCATTCTGACCGGTGTCAGCCCGGAAGAGGGGAGAACCGGTTTCGCCGGCTATGACCGGGAACATGGAGAATTCTGTTTCTACAGCCGGGAGAAGCTGCCGGCCAGTTACCATGGCACGGGAGATCTTTTCTCCAGCGTCTGTGTCGGCGCTCTGGCAAGAGGATATACCTGGCAGGATGCAGCCGCCCTGGCCGCAGATTTCACAGCAGAATGTATCCGACGGACTCTGCGCCGCCCACCGGACGATCCCCGCCGCGGTGTCAATTTCGAAGAGGCAATCCCATATCTTCTAAACCTGATGCAGCCATGAGATAGGACGAAATCCTGCCGTATGACGGCAGGATTTCGTATTTTGGTGGAG
>JAEDJR010000069.1 GCA_016296235.1 Oscillospiraceae bacterium | reverse complement strand
CTTACGCAGGGGAGCCTTGGTGCGGTCATCTTTTGTGCCTGTTGCGAATTTTGCAACAGGCCCTTCTTTTTGTTGGCCGGTCACGGTTCCCTGCCCGCGTCCAGCATGCGGAAGGACAGCAGCAGATACAGCCGGGTATCGCTGTCGTCCAGGTTGAGGCTCCATAGCTCCTCCAGCTTGCCAAGGCGGTAGGTGAGGGTGGTGCGGTGGATAATCAGCGCTTCCGCCGTGCGGGGGATGCTGCGCTCGTGGAGCAGATAAGCCCGCAGGGTCTCATAATACTGGGTGCCGTGACTGCCGTCGTATTGACGCAGCTCCAGCAGAACCGGAGCCGCCAGCAGCGACGGCGGCAGACAGGCCTCGGCGCAGTGCTGGATGTAATCCAGGGCGCAGTCGGAGAAGGACAGCAGCCATTGACCGCGCCTGGCCGCAGCCTGAAGCGCAAGCTCCGTCTGCCGGAAGCCGTCCGGGAGCGCGTGAATCCCGCAGACGGGGCTGGAGATGCCGCCGAACATATAGCTGTCCCGGATGTGGGGTGCCAGCCGGAGCCGGATGGCATGGGGGCTCTGCCTGGAGCGGGTCAGATTGACCACGGCGCAGAGCTGCTGCTGGAAATAGAAGCTGGCACAGTGCTGCAGCAGGCCCGCCAGAATTCCGCGCAGGGCGCTGTCGGAACGGACGGCGATGCCGGAATCCTGACTCCGGAATCTCAGGCAGAGGTACCGGTCCCCGGCGTTCCAGTCCAGAATATCCAGCATGGTCTCCAGATCGTGCCGGTCCGCCTGCCCGGTGGAGAGCAGGTCGGCAAAGGTATCGTCAAAGCTGTGAGAATGGGAATTCGTTCGCTGCTCATCCCGGTGCAGAATCAGCATGACATAGGCCGCCAGATATTCCGCGGTCCGGAACTGCCCCGGCTGCAGGGGCGTGCTGAGCTCGTTAATCAGGAGCCGCCCCCGGTAGTGACCGTCGTCCAGGAGGTTGACATAGAGGCTGCGCAGGCGATGGCGGGATGGTCCGCCGTCCCAGACGCTGGCCTGCCGCTGCTCCAGGGTGCTGCGGTAGCTTTCGTCGAATTTGAAGTCATTGATTAGCTGCAGCGGGACAAGGAACTGGCCGCTTTGCTCGTTGTACTCCGGCTTGAGCATTCCTTCCACCCGGTGGGACATGGCCAGAACCGTGAACATACTGTCGTGGATATACACCGGGTTGTGGAAGAATGCGCTGCTCAGCCGGCACAGGTCGTCCAGGGTTCCGCCGCCGGTGACGATGGCGCTGAGCTGCTGCTCAAAATCGTGGTATTGCTGGAACACGGAGAGCACGGCGTTGAACAGCCGGCTGTCGGAGCACCCGACGCAGCGGATGTGGGGCGCGCGGCCCTGCAGACTGCCGGTGGTGAGATAGCAATGGGTGTCGGCGGGAAAATCCCGGGCCTCCCCGGGGAGCAGATAGACCAGATCCTCCTGCAGGTTGTGTTGGCCGCAGTACAGCTGACAGCCCCGCAGCCGTGGCTCGTCGCCCTCCGGCTGCAGCCGGTGTTCCAGAGACAGCTCCTCCAGGGCGTCCGCCAGCATCTGCATGCTCAGCAGCATCCGGACCGGTGGGGAAAAATCATGCATGGGCATCCTCCTCTCTGTATGGAATTATATCCTCAAAAATGAGGAAAGACAAGAGGGACGCCTGAAAGAATAGAGGAAATCTGACGGGAAAAGCGCAACGTAATTGACAATAGAACGGCGAAATAGTAGGATGGAATTGGATATACGGACAAAAGAAGGGCAATCGGAGTTTTGCTCTTTTCAATGAAATGGAGGAAGAAGTATGCTTACCAAACGTCAGAATCTGCTGGAAACCATCCACGGCGGCCATCCGGACCGCTTTGTCAACCAGTATGAAGCCTTCGGCGTTGTGCAGGGATCGCCCTTCGGCCTGCGCAATCCCAAGCCCAACTATGGTGACCTCAATGTGGTCAACGCCTGGGGCATCACGCGCTCCTGGCCCAAGGGAACCCCCGGCGCCTTCCCGGTCCACGACCCCGAGCATATCGTCATCAAGGACGTTGAGCATTGGCGGGACTATGTGAAGGTGCCCCGGGTCGTCTATGACGCCCAGGAGTGGGAGCCTTTCATCGCCAAGGCGGAAGCCATCGACCGCAAGGAGCAGTTCGTCACGCCGTTCTTTGCCCCCGGCGTGTTTGAACAGTGCCACTATCTGATGGAAATCCAGAACTGCCTCATGGCGTTCTATGAATATCCCGACGAGATGCACGAGATCATCGACTGCATCACCGAGTTTGAGCTGGACTATGCAGCGGAAATCTGCAAGTATCTGAAGCCCGACGCCCTCTTCCACCACGACGACTGGGGCAGCCAGAGATCCACCTTCCTCTCGCCGGAGATGTTCCGGGAGTTCTACAAGCCGGCCTACGAGAAAATCTACGGCTATTACAAGTCCCATGGCGTGGAGCTGATTATTCACCATTCCGATTCCTACGCCGCCACCCTGGTGCCGGATATGATCGACATGGGCATCGATATCTGGCAGGGCGTCATGACCACCAACAACATCCCCGAGCTGATTCAGAAATACGGCGGCAAGATCTCCTTCATGGGCGGCATCGACAGCGCCTCCGTGGACTATGAGGGCTGGACCCAGGAAGTGGTGGCCCGGGAAGTGGATCGGGCCTGCCGGGAGTGCGGCAAGCTGTACTTCATTCCCAACGCGTCCCAGGGCCTGCCTGTCAGCACTTTCCCCGGCGTCTACGACGCCCTTTCTGAGGAAATAGACAAGGCCAGCAAGCGCTACTTCTGATTATTCAAATGAATTACGCCGCCCGCGGCAGTTTTCAATCCCGGAAAACTGCCGCGGGCGGCTTCCTTATGGCGGACTTATGTGGTACAATCAAGAAAAACAACAAGGAGGCTTCCCTATGCTGAGACTGGGAATCATCGGACGGAATTTTGTGGTGGACTGGATGCTGGCGGCGGCGGAGCAGGTGCCGGAGCTGCGGCCTGTGGCGGTGTACTCCCGATCCATGGAAACGGGGCGGGCGTTTGCGGAACAGTACGGCCTGCCCTATGTATTTGACCGGCTGGAGGATCTGGCGGCCTGTCCGGAGGTGGACGCGGTCTATATTGCCAGTCCCAACTGCTGCCATTTTGCCCAGAGCCGCCTGATGCTGGAACACGGCAAGCATGTTTTGTGCGAAAAACCCGCCGTTCCCAGTGCTGCGGAGCTGGAGTGCCTGCTGGAAACGGCCAGGGCCCACGGTGTGGTGTTCCTGGAGGCCATGCGCCTGGTTCACGACGACGCCCTGGACGTGATCCGGGCGGCCCTGCCGCAGATCGGCGTTCTGCGGCGGGTGACCTTTGAATTTACCCAGTATTCCTCCCGCTATGACCGGATCCGGGCCGGGGAGCAGGGAATCAACACCTTCAATCCGGCCCTGTCCAACGGCAGCATTATGGACATGGGCTGCTACTGCGTCCATGCCATCGCCTGTCTGTTCGGCCGGCCGGAGCGGGTGCACGGCGTCTGCGCCCGGCTGGAGAACGGCTTTGACTGCAACGGGATCATCCTGATGCAGTATCCCGGCTTTGTGGCGGAGGCGGTCTACTCCAAGGTCTCCCGGCAGGCGGCGCCGACCACCATCATGGGCGAGGACGGCTCCATTCTGCTGGACGATATCAACCACATCCGGCGCATCTGGCTGCAGCCCCGGAAGGGCGAGGCCGTGGAGCTGCCCTATGAGGAAAAGCTGCCCAACAATATGATGTATGAGCTGCGGCACTTCTGCGATATGGCCGCAGGCCGCATGGATCCCGCCCCCTGGAACGAGGCCAGCCGCATCACCCTGGAGATCATGGATCAGGCCCGGCGGGAGATGGGCATCGAGTTTCCGTGAAACGGGGGATGACATTGGAGATCATTTTTCAGGATTCTGACATCCTCGTCTGCATCAAGCCTGCGGGGATCCGTTCCACGGACGAGCCCGGGGGTCTGCCGTCCCTGGTCCGGGAGGCGCTGGGCGACCCCGGAGCCGATGTGCGGACGGTTCACCGGCTGGATCAGGTGGTCAGCGGCCTCATGGTGCTGGCCCGGAACCCGGCGGCGGCGTCGGAGCTGTCCCGGCAGATCCGGGATCAGGAGTTTCAGAAGGAATACCTGGCTGTGGTGCACGGCCATACCCCGGCGGCGGCCGGTACCTTTCGGGATTTGCTCCTGCGGAGCAAGCCGGAGCGCAAGACCCATGTGGTGCAGCATCCGGAAAAGGGCGCCCAGGAGGCGGTGCTGGACTATGAACGTCTGGCCCAGACCCGGGATCTGACCCTGGTGCGGATTGTTCTGCGGACCGGCCGCACTCATCAGATCCGCTGTCAGTTTTCCAGCCGGGGTCTGCCCCTGGTGGGAGACCGGAAGTACAGCCTGCTGGAGGACGGCTGCCCCATCGCCCTGTGGTCAGCCCGGCTGGCTTTTATCCATCCGACTGCGAAAGAAAACATGGATTTTCTCCAGGCTCCCCCGGAGATTGAGCCATGGATACAGTTTGAACGATGAAAAAGAGCCTGCCGCAAGGCTGTACCTGCGGCAGGCTTGGTTCTATTCGGCTGTACTGCTTTCTGCCGAAAGCAATATGACGGCGGCCAGAACCAGCACAATACCGGCTATGCCCGCTGCACCGAGAGGCTCCCGGAACAGGAAAACGCTGAACAATGCGGCGACCACCGGCTCAACGGAGGCCAGGATGGAGGCCCGGCTGCCCTCCATGCGCTCCAGGGCCTTGCTGTAGAACACATAAGGAAAGAATGCCGTCACGACGCCGAGACTTGCTGCCCACAGAAGTTCCGCAGGCTGGAGGAAGACCGGCCCCACCGATTGCCAGTCGCACAAAAAGCAATCTGCCAGGAAGCAGAACAGGAAAGAGTAGAAAATCATGGTCCAGGATCCGTAGCCGCGGTGGAGAATTTTGCGGCCGATGACGGAATACATGGAGTAGGACAGGGCGGCGCCCAGGCCCCAGAGAATACCCGGGGTGGAGATCCTGGCGTCGGTGCCCAGACCGGAGACCAATGCGCAGCCGATAATGGCCAGAGTCAGAGACAGGAGCTTCCTGGGGGTGATTTTTTCCCGGAATAGTACGGCGCTGAACAGCATGACGAAGATGGGCGAGGTGTAGAGCAGGATGCTCGCCACAGCCAGGGACACATACTGCATGGCCAGTAGGTCAGGCTCAGAAGGAAGAGACTGCCCACGCCGGTGCCGATGAACAAGGGCAGATCGCGGAGACGGACTTTCAGCAGGTCCCGGTGGCCCAGCCCCAGATACAGACCCACCACCAGAAGACCGAACAGCGCCCGGAACCAGCCGATTTCCAGGGGATTGAGGCCGGCGGCCTGAAAATGCCGGACAAACACACCCATGCTGCCCCACAGGATGCCGGCAGACAGAGCGTAGACAGAACCAAGGGATTTCTTCAAGGAGATCATCTCATTTCTTTCGAATACTGTTATCATAGCGCAAAAAGCAACGCGGCACAAGCGCTTTTACGCATTCGGAGGAAAATCTGCCGAATTGCGGAGAAGCAGGGAGAAAGCTGCGGGCGTTTGTCTGAACACCTTTCTCTCCTCCGGGGAATTCTGGTGAAATTGACAATGGAAATTTCTCGCGGATATGCTTAGAATAAAAGCACGATGACAGGCAGAGCCGCACACGGTAAAACACAGATATGGATGGGAATGACAGTTCCGGTGGGCGATTCTCTGGGTTCGGGGATAAAAAACATGGAAATCTCCAATCATTTTGGGAAAAAATGAAAAAACTCGACTGGGCCTTGTGCAATGCGGACAAAAATGCTATAATTATTTACGATATTTTTGTTCGATCAAATAGAGAGGTCAAAATGGAAGGACCCGGACCAAAGAGCCAGTTTTAAGGAGGTACCTGATTATGTATTTTCAGAAAAAGCGCTGCGTGGCCATGCTGCTGGCCGGCGGCCAGGGCAGCCGGTTGAAGGTTCTCACGGAGAATACCGCCAAGCCTGCCGTCCCCTTTGGCGGCAAATACCGCATCATCGATTTCCCCCTGTCCAACTGCGTCAACTCCCATATTGACACCGTGGGCGTCCTGACCCAGTATCAGCCCCTGGAACTCAACGAATATATTGGCAACGGACAACCCTGGGATCTGAACAGCTCCCACGGCGGCGTCTCCGTGCTGCCGCCCTATGCCCGGAGCAAGCGCTCTGACTGGTACAAGGGAACCGCCAACGCCATCTATCAGAATATTCCCTTCATCGCCCGCTACAACCCCGACGATGTGCTGATTCTCTCCGGCGACCACATCTATGAGATGGACTACGCCAAGATGCTGCGCTTCCACAAGGAGATGGACGCCGACCTGACCGTGGCCGTCCGCCCGGTTCCCATGGAAGAGGCATCCCGGTTCGGCATCATGAACACCAACGAGGACGGCGCCATCTACGAGTTTGAGGAGAAACCCAAGAAGCCCAAGTCCAACAAGGCCTCCATGGGTATTTACATCTTCAAGTGGGACATCCTGCGGAAGTTCCTGGAGGAGGACGAGGAGGATCCCAAGTCCGAAAACGACTTCGGCAAGAACATCATTCCCAACCTGCTCAACGCCGGACATAAGCTCTATGCCTATGAGTTCCAGGGCTACTGGAAGGACGTGGGCACCATCAACAGCCTCTGGGAGGCCAACATGGATCTGCTGGGCGACGAGCCGGAGTTCAACATCTACGGCACCAACGGCCGGAAGATCTATGCCAGAAACTACGCCATGCCTTCGGCCCTGATTGCCAAGGGCTCCGAGATTTCCGACAGCTTCGTGGCCGAGGGCTGCGAGGTCTACGGCACCGTGCAGCACTCCGTGATTTCCGCCGGCTGTGTCATCGGCAAGGGCGCGGAGATCCATGACAGCGTCCTGATGCCCAACGTGGTGGTGGAGGCCGGCGCCCAGATTCGCCACGCCATTGTCGCCGAAGAGTGCGTCATCAAGGCCGGCGCCCGGGTGGGCGAGGATCAGGAGGGCTCCCTGGAGCAGCTGAAGATCAGCGTCATCGGCAAGGGCAAAACCGTCGCGGAGGGCGAAGTCGTCGCCCCGGGCGACATCATGTAAGAAAGGATGTGGCAACTATGGAAACCATGGGTATCATTTTCTCCAATATCTACGACAGCCATATGGGCGCTCTGACCGAGATCCGCACCTCCGCTTCCATCCCCGTGGGCGGCCGCTACCGGCAGATTGACTTCATCCTGTCCAGCATGGCAAATTCCGCCATCCGCCACATCGGTATCATCACCAAGTATAATTATCAGTCCCTCATGGACCACCTGGGCTCCTGCCAGGAATGGGACCTGCAGCTGGGCTCCCAGGGCGTGGTGTTCCTGCCGCCCTATGCCACTGGCCACACGGGCATCTACCGCGGCAAGCTGGAGGCCCTGCAGACGGCTCTGCCGGTGCTGCGCAACGGCAATCAGGACTATGTGGTTCTGGCCGATTCCAATGTTCTGGCGTCCGTGGACTTCCGCAAGGTCATCGAGCATCATGCGGCTTCCGGCTGCGACGTGACCGTGGTGGCCAAGGCCGGTATGACCGACGGCAAGACCGTGCACCATTTTGCTCTGCGGGTGGATGAGAACGGCAAGACCGTGGGCATGGGCGTGGACTACGGCGCGCCGGTGGGCGACCTGGTGGGCATGGGCATGTTCGTCATCAGCCGCGAACGCCTGATTTCCGTCATCGGCGAGACCGTGCCCCATGGCAAATACCACCTGGAGCGGGACTTCATCATGGAGGAGTTCAACGCCGGAAAGCTCAGCGTCAACGTCTATCCCTTCGAGGGCGTGGCTCTGTTCAACCAGTCGGTGGAGAGCTATTTCAAAAACAACATGGCGCTGTTGGACGCCGGGATTCGCAAGAGCCTGTTCCACGGCGAAGTGCCTATCTACACCAAGGTTCGCGATGAGGTTCCCACCCGCTACGGCAAGACGGCCCAGGTGGCCAACTGCCTGGTGGCCGATGGCTGCCGTCTGTCCGGCAAGCTGGAGAATTCCGTGGTGTTCCGCGAGGTCAAGGTGGAAGAGGGCGCTGAGGTGTGCGACTCCGTTGTGATGCAGGGCTGCACCATCGAAAAGGGCGCCAGCATCCGCTATACGATCCTGGATAAGGACGTCACTGTCAAATCCGGCACCAAGCTTCTGGGCTCTCCCGAGCATCCGCTGACCATCAGAAAGGGCGTAACCGTATGAAAATAGCAATTGCCGCCTCCGAAGCCGCTCCCTTCAGCAAAACCGGCGGACTCGGCGACGTGATGCAGGCCCTGCCGGAGGCCCTGAGCCAGCTGCCCGGCAACACGGTCTGCCTGTTCCTGCCGTACTACGGCAAAATGAAGAATAATCCCAAATTCGAGTGCGAGTATATCACCAGCTTCCATGTGAATCTCGTGTGGAGAAAGTGCCATGTGGGCCTGTTCCGCCTGAAATCCCGGCGGAAAAAGCTGCAGATCTACTTCATCGACAACGAGCAGTATTTCAAGCGCGACAGCGCCTACGGCTATATGGACGACGGCGAACGGTTCGCGTTCTTCTCCAAGGCCGTGCTGGCCTGCATGAACTATCTGGACTTCAAGCCGGACGTCCTGCAGTGCAACGACTGGCAGACGGCGCTGATTCCCGTGCTGCTGCGCAGTGAGTTCGCATCCTGCTTCCCCGATACCAAGACGGTGTTCACCATCCACAACATCGAGTATCAGGGCTGGGCGGACATCAACTTCAACCGGGAAGTGCTGGGTCTGGGGGAACAGTGGATGAGCACCCTGCGCTATGGCGACGCCATCAACTTCATGAAGGCCGCCATTGTCACCGCCGACGCCGTCTCCACCGTGTCGGAGACCTATGCCGGGGAACTGCAGTATCCCTACTTCTCCCACGGCATGTCCGAGGTGCTGACCCTGCGGTCCGGCTCCTTCTACGGCATCACCAACGGCATCGACACCACGGTGTTTGATCCGGCCCACAGCCCCAACCTGCCGTACCACTACACGGCTGCCACCCTGGTGGAGCAGAAGGCCAAAAACAAGGCTGCCCTCCAGCTGGAGCTGGGCCTGGAGCAGAAGCCGGATGTGCCGCTGTATGCCATCGTCTCCCGGCTGGCAGGCCACAAGGGCGTGGATCTGCTGTGCTACATCTGTGATACGTTCATGTCCCGCCAGGCGCAGCTGGCCATCATCGGCACCGGCGAGGCGCAGTATGAGCACCGCCTGACGGCGTTGGCCGCCAAATATCCCGGCAAGATGACCGTGAAGCTGGCCTTTGATCCGGCCCTGGCCGACCGGGTCTATGCCGGCGCGGACGCCTATCTGATGCCCTCCAAGTCGGAGCCCTGCGGCCTGAGCCAGCTGATCGCCATGCACTACGGCACCATTCCCGTGGTCCACGCCACCGGCGGCCTCAACGATACGGTCAAGCCTTACAATCCCGAAACGGGAGAGGGACGGGGCTTTACCTTCCAGAGCTACAACGGCGAGGACTTCATGGATGCGGTAGACCGTTCCCTGAAGCTGTACGAAACCGACCGGGAGGCCTGGAACAGGCTGGCCGCCGGGGATATGGCCCTGGACGTCAGCTGGGACGCCCCCGCCAAGGCCTATATGGAGATGTTCCAAAAAGTCATCGGAGCACACTGAGATGCTTCCATCCGGCCTGCATAACAAATGCAAAAGATGCCCCCACCAAGGCTCCCCTGCAACAGGGGAGCCTTTT
>JAEDJR010000068.1 GCA_016296235.1 Oscillospiraceae bacterium | reverse complement strand
CTGATGTACGGCCGCCGGTACAACGAGGGCCTGCACCAGGCCATCGAGGCCAAGGAGGGCGTCACCGTCGCCAACGAGTCCAAAACCCTGGCCACCATCACCTTCCAGAACTTCTTCCGGCTCTACGCCAAGCTCTCCGGCATGACCGGCACCGCCCTGACGGAAGCGGAGGAATTCATGGGCATCTATGACCTGGACGTCATTGAGATTCCCACCAACAAGCCCATTGCCCGTGTGGACGACCCCGACGTGGTCTACAAGACGGAAGTCGGCAAATTCCGGGCCGTCATCCGGCAGATTGAGGAATGCCACGCCAAGGGCCAGCCGGTGCTGGTGGGCACCATCTCCATTGAGAAGTCCGAGCTGCTGAGCAAGCTGCTGAAAAAAGAGGGCATCCCCCACAACGTTCTGAACGCCAAGCACCACGAGAAGGAAGCAGAGATTGTGGCCCAGGCCGGCAAGCTGGGCGCCGTCACCATCGCCACCAACATGGCCGGCCGTGGTACCGACATTATGCTGGGCGGCAACCCGGAGTTCATGGCCCTCAGCGACCTGCGCAAGTCCGGTATGCCGGAGGAGCTGATCGTGGAGTGCACCTCCTATGCCGAAACCACGGATCCCGCCATTCTGGAAGCCCGGGCCGCCTATCAGGAGGCCTACGCCCGGCACAAGGCGGTCACCAGCCAGGAGGCGGAGCAGGTTCGCGCCGCCGGCGGCCTGTTTATCGTGGGCACCGAGCGCCACGAGTCCCGCCGCATTGACAATCAGCTCCGCGGCCGTTCCGGCCGTCAGGGCGACCCCGGCGAGACCCGGTTCTATCTGTCCATGGAGGACGATGTCATGCGTCTGTTCGGCTCCGAGCGGATCAAGGGCATGATGGAAACCATAGGTCTGGATGAGGACACGCCCATCGACGCCAAGATTCTCTCCGGCGCCATTGAAAACGCCCAGAAAACCGTGGAGAGCCGCCACTTCCAGTCCAGAAAGAGCGTGCTGGAATACGACAACGTCATGAACACCCAGCGGCAGATCATCTATGGTCAGCGCAGCCAGGTGCTCGACGGAGAGGATCTGCAGCCCACCATCGAAGGGATGCTCCAGTCTGTGGCCCAGAGCCATGTGGACGCCGCCTTCGGCGAGCAGCCCCATCTGAGCCATGGCGATTTCCTGGCTCTCATCGCCCCCTTTGAGAACGTCTGCTTCCCCAAGGGCTCCTGGAATCCCAGCGAGGCGGAGCTTCAGGCCATGGGCAAGGAGGAAATGGCCGAGCAGCTGCTGTCCCGCATGAAGGCCGCCTACGTCCGCAAGGAGACCGCCCTGACTGCCCCCGTTATGCGGGAGGTAGAGCGGATCATCACCCTGCGGGTGGTGGATGAATACTGGATGGACCATCTGGACGCCATGAGCGACCTGCGCCAGGGCATCGTCCTGCGGGCCTACGGTCAGACCGACCCGGTGGTGGAGTACAAGCGGGAGGGCTTCGAAATGTTCGAGGTCATGATCGCCTCCATCCGGGAGGAGATTGTCCGCCGCCTGTTCCTGGCCCAGGTGAAGCCCCAGGCCGAGCTGAAGCGGGAAAAGGTCGCCAAGATCACCAGCGAAGGCGCCGGAGACAAAACCGTCAAGCGTCAGCCCGTGGTGAAAAAGGCCAAGGTTGGCCGCAACGATCCCTGCCCCTGCGGCAGCGGAAAGAAGTATAAGAACTGCTGTCTGGATAAGGATTTGAACGGCAAGTAAGGAGTTCCCATGTTTCACAACATCAAGCTCGGTTCTCTGGAATACACCACCGCCGACGCCCTGGAAGGGGCTGTCCACTGCTTCTCCACCCGGCTGGGCGGCGTCAGCGAGGGATATCTGTCCTCCCTCAATCTGGGCGTTCACCGGGGAGACGTCTATGAAAATGTGCTGAAAAACTATGATATCCTGGGGCAGGCCGTGGGCTTTGCCAAGGAACAGACCGTGTTCACCCGGCAGGAGCACACGGACATCATCCGGGTGGTGGACGAAAGCCACCGGGGAGAAGGTCTGTTCCGGGACGTCAGCCAGGTCTGCGACGGGCAGATCACCGACCGGCCCGGCGTGGCTTTGGTGACCTTCTCCGCCGACTGCACCCCCATTTTGCTCTTTGACCCGGTTCGCCGGGCCATTGGCGCCGTTCACGCCGGATGGCGCGGTACCGCCCAGGGCATCGCAGCCAAGGCAGTGGAGGCCATGGTGCGGGAATTCGGCTGCCGGCCCGAGAACATCCAGGCTGCCATCGGCCCCTGCATCGGGAAGTGCTGCTTCGAAACCGACTGGGACGTGCCCCAGGCCATGCTGGACGCCCTGGGCCCTAAGGCCGTGACTGGCTTCACCCAGAAAGGCGAGAAATACTATGTGGATCTGAAGTTCTGCAACGCCCTTTGGCTGCAGCGGGCCGGCATCGGTCAGCTGGACATCTCTCCCGACTGCACCCGGTGCAATCCGGACCGCTATTGGTCCCACCGGGCCACCGGCGGCCGCCGCGGCTCTCTGGCCGGAATCATTGTGCTCAAGTGAGGTGACCGTCTTGAAACGCAGATTGCTTGCCCTGACCGCTTTGCTGCTGTCCCTGACGCTGCTGTGCGGCTGTTCGGGCTTTTCCATGGAAAAAATCGGCGCTTTCCTCACCGGTAAAAGCGAAGCCGAGATGCAGCCCGCTTCCCCCGAAGAGCCGGAGGAACAGCCGCCCCAGCAGGAAATGGCCTCCGAAGCCGTGATGAACGAGGCCGAAGCGCCTGACGTGCTGCAGCTGGCCTATCAGAAGGAATACGGTCTCAATCCCTTCACCACCGTCAGTCTCAACAACCGGACGATTCTTGCCCTGCTCTATGAACCTCTGTTCGTGGTCAACGGTGCCTTCCAGGCAGAGCCGGTGCTGGCCGAAGAGGTCGAGGTCTCCGAGGACGGCCTGACCACCACCATCACCCTGCGCAGAGGCGTGAAGTTCCACAATGGCAAGACCATGACGGCCGACGACGTGCTCTATTCCTACGAGCTGGCCAAGGCCAGCGACTATTACGGCAACCGATTCTACCACTTTGACACGGTGACGGCCCAGAATGCCCGTACCCTGGTCATCACCACCAAGACCGCCTACGAAAAAGCCGCCCTGCTGCTGGACTTCCCCATTGTCCGGGAGGGCACCGGAGAGCAGGAGGTGCCCGATGGCACCGGTCCCTTTGTCTATGACCCTTCGCTGAAGCTGCAGCGGTTTGCCGACTGGTGGCAGACGGATTGGTTCCTGGACTACGACGCCGCCTCTCTGACCCTCTGCACCACGGCCACGGATATCCGCGACCACTTTGAATACGGTCAGGTCAACCTGGTCTGCACCGACCCCAGCTCCGCCGCCTATGCCACCTTCCACAACGATCTGGAGCGCTGGGGCTCGCCGACCACGGTCATGCAGTATATCGGCTTCAACCACAACTCCAAGGTCTTCGGCAAGGACGCCGTCCGGGCCTGCATCACCTATGTGCTCAACCGGGATCAGATTGTGGCGGAGGATCTGGGCGGCTTCGGCTTGCCCGCCACCTTGCCCATCTCTCCCCTTTCTCCCGCCTATGACGCAGGTCTGGCCGCCGACTACGGATACAGCATGCGGAAGTTCCAGCAGCTCCTGGAGGAGGCGGAAATCCGGGACTACACCCAGGACGGCATCCTGGACGTCTATGTCAAGGACTACTCCCTGCCCCTGGAGGGAACCATGATTGTCAACGCCGCCAGCAACCAGCGGGTGGCCACCGCCAACCGCATTGCCGAGGCCCTCAACAACGTCGGCTTCAACATCACCGTCAAGCCCATGGAGGACGCGGAATACCAGCAGGCTCTGAAATATCAGAATTTTGAGCTGTATTACGGCGAAATCCGTATGTCGCCCAATTTTGATATGGGCTCCTTCTTCCGGGAGCTGGGCTCTGCCAACTATGGCGGCCTTGCCAGCGGTACCGGCGTCAGCCTGTGTGCCGCCATGCTGGAAAACAGCGGCAACGCCTACGACCTGCACAAATGGGTTATGGACAAGGGCATGATCTGCCCGGTACTCTTCAAAAGCTATGCCGTTTACACCACCCGCGGCGCCGCCCGAAATCTCTCCCCGGCGGTGGACTGGGTGATTCACGGACAGGAGGTAACACAATGACCACGCCGCTGCATCCGGTTCTCTCCATCCGACTGTTTCGGGAAGAAAAATGCTTTGGCAGCGGTGTTGCCCAGCTGCTGCGCCATGTGGATGAGCAGCACTCTCTGCGTGCGGCGGCGCAGGCCATGGACATGGCCTATTCCAAGGCCTGGACCATGCTCCGCCGCTGCGAGGAGATTCTGGGCTTTCCCCTGTTGATCCGAACCACCGGCGGCCGCCATGGCGGCGGTGCTTCCCTGACGCCGGAGGCCCGGGCCATGCTGGAAACCTATGAGCGTTACTGCCGCAGGCTGCGCCAGGCCTCGGAGGAGCTGTTCCGGGAGGAGTTCCGGGATTTTCTGGCTGAATAGGCGGGTATTGTCATGGAACTGTTTCTTGACGCCGACGGCTGCCCGGTGACGGCTCTGGCCGTGACGCTGGCCCGGCAATATCATGTTCCCTGCACCATCCTGTGCGACACGGCCCACGAGCTTGCATTTCCCGGCGCCAGAACCATCACCGTGTCCAAGGGCGCCGACAGCGTGGACTTCGCTCTGGTGAACCTGGTCAAAAAAGGCGATTTGGTCGTGACCCAGGATTACGGGCTGGCCGCCATGTGTCTCAGCCGCGGAGCCGTCCCCATTCACCAGGACGGCATGGTATACACGGCGGAAAACATCGACAGCCTGCTGTTCTTCCGGGCAGCTGCCAGGAAAATCCGCAAAGCCGGCGGACGGCTCAAGGGCTCCTCCCGCAGGACGCCGGAACAGGACCGGGCGTTCGCTGCAACGCTGGAGCGGCTTCTCCGGGAGGCGGCGCCATGAGCTGGTGGGTCTATCTGCTTCGCTGCCGGGACGGCAGCCTCTATGCCGGCTGCACCACCGATCTCCAGCGCCGTCTCGCCATGCACAACGCCGGGACCGGCGCCAAATACACCCGCAGCCGCCGCCCTGTCGCCCTGGTCTATCAGGAACCCTGTAAAACCAAATCCGAAGCCCTGAAACGGGAATTGGCCCTGAAACGCCTGACCAAGGCCCAGAAGGAAGCCCTGGTTTCCGAATTTGAAAGGAGTATTCCATGAGTTTATCCTCTGCCAACCGCACCCTGCAGCTGGTTGTGCGGCTGCTGGATGCCAAAAATGCCACGGAGCCGCTCATTGATTTCGGCCCGCAGAAGCCGGCCATACCCCTGGGCCGCTCCGCCCAGCCCCTGCCCCGGGAAACCCCGGAACGGCAGGGTATCCCCTCCCGGCACATCGCCGGGTTCCTCAATACGCTGAAGCAGGATCCCACCCTGCGGATGCACAGCGTTCTGGTGGTGCGAAACGGGAAGCTGCTGTGCAGCGCTGCCTTTGGCGCGCAGAATCCGGAGCTGCCCAAGATGACCTTCTCCGCCTGCAAAAGCATCACCGCCCTTGCTGTGGGCCTTCTGATGGACGATGGACTCCTGACACCGGAGGACCGGCTGGTGGATCTGTTCCCCCAGGAATGCGGCCCCCTGAGCAAACGGCTCATGAAGGATCTGACTGTGGAAAGCCTGCTGACCATGCGCACCGGCAATCAGTTCAACGAGGCCAGCTCCATGACCGAGGCCGATTGGGTACGGGGCTTCTTCCTCTCCCCCAGTCTGACCGATCCCGCCGGCAAATTCCAGTACAACAGCCTCAACACCTATATTCTGGCGGTCCTGGTTCACCGGCTCACCGGTCAAACCCTGACGGAATTTCTGACCGCGCGTTTGTTTGCCCCCATGGGAATCGCCGATTTTCACTGGGAAACCAGTCCCGAAGGCGTGGAAAAGGGCGGCTGGGGCCTGTATATGCGGCCGGAGGATCTGGCCAAGCTGGGCCAGCTGGTGATGGACAACGGCCAGTGGAACGGCCGGCAGCTGATCTCCCAGCATTTCCTGGAGCAGGCCACCAAAGCCCATGTCCAGACGCCGGAACACTACGGCGACTACAACTACGGCTGGCAGATCTGGGTAGGCCGGCAGGAGAACAGCTTCCTGTTCAACGGCATGCTGGGACAGAATGTCCTGGGCTTCCGGGACAGCGGCATCATTCTGGTCTCCCACGCCGGCAACAGCGAAACGTTCCAGCAGAGCAGCTACTTCCGCCTGGCCAGCCACTATTTCGGCGGCAGCTTCCCTGCCAGCCTGCCCAAAGACCCCCTGGCGGAACGGGAATTGGGCCGGACCCTGATGCAGTTGTCCGACTGCAGCGGCCCCCTGCCTTCCCGGGAAGCCTTTGCCCGGTTTGCGGGCAAGCGGTTTGTGACCCGGGATCCCAAGGCTGCCGCTTCCGGTCTGCTGCCCCTGACTCTGCAGGCCGTGGAAAACAGCTACTCCAAGGGGCTGCAGGCCATCACCATCGGCGGCACCCGTGCCATGCCGGAGATTTTTTACGAGGAACGCGACCAACTGCACCACCTGAAGGCAGGCACAAAAACGCCCTGTTACCAAAGTCTGAATTTCCACGGCAACGTGTTTCAGGTGGCTGCCCAGGCCCGGTTCACCCACAATGAGGAAGAGCAGCCTGTGCTGCGGATCCAGGTCGACTTTCTCGAGACACCCTGCACCCGGATCATCAAGCTGATCTGGACGCCCCGGGGCCTGCTGGTGCGGCAGGAGGAAACGCCCAACATGGACTATCTGGTAGAGACCAACCTGCTGGCCGTATCCAATCCGGCCTCCAAAGCGCTGCTGGCAACCCTCTTGGGCAGCGCAGACCCGGATTTTCTCAGTTGGAAAATGGGTCAGGTATTCTCTCCCACCATGGAATTTCAGGAAGAAGCATAAAAACATCCCCTTCGGCAGTTCCAATTGCCGGAGGGGATGCTTTTAGCTTTTTGCAAATTCCCGGCGGTATTTCCAGCAGCAGCCGGCCCGCAGGAGGAACATCAGCAGATCCGTGGCCGCCCGGAGCATGGCCAGGTTGAACATGGTGAACTGGTTCAGTGCCAGCAGCACCCCCAGGCCAAGCACCTGGGCGGCTGCGGCCACGATGGTCGTCACGGTGGTCTGCCTTGTCTTGCCGATGGCGCCCAGCACAGGCCAGCCGAAGAGCATGGCCGGGAAGCTGATGAACAGCAGCGGAATGAACCATCGCAGCACCGGCGCAGCCTCGGCATATTTGGCGCCGCCCAGGATGGCGGTGAGGATTTCCGCGCCGAAGAAAACCACCACACAGCCCAGAACAATCACAGGCATGAAGATCAGCAGCACCCTGGTGATGACGGAAAACCGCTTTTCCCGCACCATGTGGGGATAGATGCTGTTGATGATGGGGTTATACATCATCTGCACCGCACTGACAAACTGCATGGCGACGCCCCAGATGGCGACATCATGTTCCGTCATGACGATGCCCAGAATCAGGGTGTTCAGGGCTCCAAAGGCTGTGGAGGCGATGTCGGAGAGGAAATACACAAAGGAATCCTTCAGCATGGCCCAGGTGGTTTTCCAGGAACGCACCCGAACCTGGATCTGCATTCTGCGGATCTCCCACCAGACCCAGGCGATGGCCACCAGATTGCCGATAATCTCCAGGGTCGGAATCAGCAGCAGATCGCTGTCGTCGTGAATCAGCAGGAAGGTCAGGCCAACGGTGACGGCCCGGGTGATGAAATAGCGGATGGTGATGACATGCATCTGTTCCAGGCCGTGGAACAGGAAATCCACCAGGAAAATGGTGGTGGCCGCCTGGACAAAGGACAGGAACGTATAGAGCGGGTTCTGCCGCAGCAGATCAATATACAAACTCATGACCGCCAGGACAACCAGGGCCGCCAGGGACAGCGCTCCCTTTCCCAGCATCACATGGCCGGTGATCTCCCCCACCTTGTTCTTGTCCTCCCGGAACCGGGCAATATCCCGGGTGGCAGAGAGCAGGAAGCCAAAATCGATAATCAGCTGGACGTAGGTCAGAACGGTTCTGACGTAATAGTACACCGCGTAGCCGCCGGTGGACAGCACCCGGGTCAAATACGGGATGGTCAGCAGCGGCAGCACCAGCTTGGCGATATTCATCAGATACAGCATGGCTGTATTGCGGACAATGCGATTTCCCTTGGACATAAGGTCACTCCAACGTGTGATTTCAACCGTATTATATCACACCTGACACAAAAAACAAGGGGCGGCACACGGCCGCCCCTTGCAGGGACTCATTCGATCAGCGATTGTTGGCGTCGCTCCAGGATTTTTCCAGAGCGGCCCAGTCGGGCGCTTTCAGGATGCCGGTCCAGTCTTCATAGCAGAAGCTCTGGCCGGGTACCTTCTTGCTCAGTCTGGTGTAGGTATGGGAGTTGGTGGCCTCCTGCACAGCCTCGTAGTACCAGGCACTGGGGCTGTTGTCGATCCACTTCACCATATCCTTGTGCATATGGTCTTCCTCCACGGCGCGCTCCAGGACGCGGTTAATCAGCGTCATGGCTTCGCCGCGGGTGATGTTGCGGCCGGGACGGAAGGTGTCATCGGGATAGCCGGTGATCCAGCCCAGATGCTCCGCCAGGGAAATCTCGTCAAAGGCCCAGTGGGTCTTGGCCACATCGGTGAAGGAGCAGGCGCCGTTGTAGGCCACATCGCTGAACCGGGCAGCGATGGCGGCGAACTCCGCACGGGTGATGGGCGCATTGGGCTTGAAGGTACCGTCGGGATAGCCCGTCAGGATACCGGCGTTGGCCATGGTGGACACGGCGTTGTTGAACCAGTCGCTGCTGCTGACGTCGGAGAAGTCATTGGTCTGGCTCCAGTACCGGGCACGGCTGTCGTCGGTCAGCAGGCGGAAGAAGATGGTGGCAACCTCGGCACGGGTGATGTTGTTCTCGGGCCGGACGGTGTCATCCTCGTAGCCAATGATGTAGGCCACATGATCCTTCTTGTTCAGAACCGGCACATGGATCACCACATCCTGAACCTTTTCCGTTTCGCAATCGTCTTTGTACTCCGGTCCGTTGGGTACGGCCGCCACAGCAACGTTATAGAGCTTGCAGCCTGCATCCTTTTTCTGAACCGTGTAGATCAGTTCGAAAGTCTTACTCTCGCCAGCCTTCAGCGCGATGGTTTCATCCAGATCCAGCATGGCGTCTACCACGCGAACTTCCCGCAGATCAATCTCGGAGTTGTTGGTAACCTTGATGGTATACACAAGCTTGTCGCCGACCTTGACGTCCTTGGTCTTGCTGACAGACTTCTCAATGAGAAGCAGCGGCTCAACTTCTACGGGATCATTGGAGTCGTCATCAAACTCTTTGCCGTCTTCATCCAAGACTGTGGCAACATTGTCGATGGTCTTGCCAGCGTCATTGACCTGCACGGTGTAGGTGTAAGTAATGACAATTGCACTGTCCGCACCGGTTTCCAGCTCGGCAATTGCAAACATGTTTCTGCCCTGGGCTTCATCATAGGTATATGTCACGCCCTCCGGCAGTTTGGACTGGTCAACCGTGATCATTCCGGTAGCACCGGTCATCACGTCAATCACCCGAACGTCATACATGGTGACATTACCGGTATTGGTCACAGTCAGGGTATACGACAAAGTTTCGCCGACCTTGACGATCCGATCCTCGTTCACATCAACTTCTTTATCAATCGTCAGGCCAAATACAGGAATCAACTCTGTGGTCGCCGTGATCACAACATTCTTGGCAGGCATGGTGAACTTGCCATCGGTGATAGTCGCATCCGTGGT
>JAEDJR010000067.1 GCA_016296235.1 Oscillospiraceae bacterium | reverse complement strand
ATGCTTGTGGCGATTGTTCTGGTTCAGATTCCGCTTCCGAAAGGCAAGAAGTCCGGGAGAAAACCGTGAAAACTTCTGGCTTGCCCCTGCGGGTGCAAATCGGAATTTGCAGGTGTGATTGATGAGAATTGTAGAAGTTTCAGAAAACAAAAAACAATATCTTGATTTGCTCCTATTGGCGGATGAGCAGGAAGATATGGTTGACCGTTATCTCTATAAAGGTAAAATGTATGTTCTCGATGATGACGGAGTGAAATGCGAGTGTGTCGTAACGGATGAAGGGACTGGAATACTTGAAATTAAGAATATCGCTACAGTTCCCCCATTTCAGCGAAAAGGCTATGCCAAAGCACTGATTGAATTTCTTGTTGAAAAATACCGTGGACAATTTTCGATACTGCAAGTGGGAACCGGCGACAGCCCATTGACGATACCCTTTTATGAAAAATGTGGCTTTGTACGCTCGTATATCGTGCCAAATTTCTTTACGGATCATTATGATCACCCGATATATGAGTGTGGTGTACACCTTGTAGATATGGTGTATTTGCAAAGGCCTCTATAAAACCAATTCCAGTTTGTCGAATCGTTACAATGGTTAACTTCTATATGGGGTAATCCCAAACGTTCTCTGCGAGGCAAAAAGACCCGGGGGCTTTGTTTGGTTTTCCCTGCATGAGCCGTCCTGACGGCAGTTTTTCTAAAAAAATAAAAAAAAGCTTGCAAATCCGCGCCAAGTGTGATATCATACCCAGGCAACTGAAGTGTAAGGGCAGTATGCCCTTTTACCATGGGAAGAAAGAGGTGAACAGCATGAAGGAAGGCATCCATCCCAACTATACGCAGACTACCATTCGTTGTGCGTGCGGCGAAGTGATTGAGACCGGTTCCACCAAGAAGGACATCCGCGTCGAAATCTGCTCCAAGTGTCACCCTTTCTATACCGGCAAGCAGAAGCTGGTTGACACTGGTGGACGTGTTGATCGTTTCAACAAGAAATACGGCCTGAAGTAATCGCCTGCGCCCGCACCGAATTGGTGCGGGCGTTTTTCATTTTTGGCGAATAATTTGGAGAAAATATGGAAGATTTGCAGAAAACTGTCATAGAAAAAGCCGTGCTCGTGGGACTCAGCGCCGGGATTTTCTCCCGGGAGGAAAACGCCACGGAGCAAACTCTGGACGAGCTGGAGGCCCTGCTGGAGACCGCCGGCGGCCAGTGCGTGGCCAAGGTGCTGCAGAACCGCCCCGCACCGGATCCCCACAGCTTTATCGGTGAGGGCAAGGTGGAGGAAGTGAAGGAGCTGCTGGAAACCACCGGGGCCAACCTGGTGATTTTTGACAACGACCTCTCCCCTTCCCAGCAGCGTGCCCTGGAAAAGATGACCGGCGTGTCCGTCATGGACCGCAGCGGTCTGATCCTGGACATTTTCGCCCAGCGGGCCAAAACCCGGGAGGGCCGCCTGCAGGTGGAGCTGGCCCAGTACAAATACCTGCTGCCCCGGCTGACCGGCATGTGGACCCATCTGGAGCGCCAGGAGGGCAGCATCGGCACCCGAGGCCCCGGCGAAACGCAGCTGGAGACCGACCGCCGCCTGATCCGGAAACGGATTCAAAAGCTGGAGGACGAGCTGCGGGAGGTCCGCAAAATCCGGGGCGTCCAGCGGGAGCGGCGCATCAAGAATTCCATCCCTGTGGTAGCCATTGTGGGCTACACCAACGCCGGCAAGTCCACCCTGCTGAACCACCTCACCGGCGCGGGGATTCCCGCCAACAACCGGCTCTTTGATACCCTGGACACCACCACCCGGCAGCTGGCCGTGTCGGACACCCTGGATGTGCTGCTGTCGGACACCGTCGGCTTTATCGCCAAGCTGCCCCACCATCTGGTGGAGGCCTTCAAGGCCACCCTGGAGGAGCTGGAGTACGCAGACCTGCTGCTCCACGTCATCGACGCCTCCGATCCGGAGCGCAGCGACCATATCGCCGTGGTGGACAAGCTCATCGCGCAGCTGGCCAAGCCCGGCATCCCGGTCATTGAATGCTACAACAAGGCCGACCTGGTGTCAGACGACGACATTCCCCGGGGAAACAACCGTCTGGCCATCTCCGCCCGGACCGGACTGCATATGGATCAGCTTCTGGCGCTGATTGAAAAAAACCTGGATCAGGGTCTGCACCGGGGCGTCTTTCTGCTGCCCTACGCCATGGGCGGCATGGTGGATGTGCTCCACAGCCAGGCCCGGGTGCTGAACCTGGAATACACCGCCGAAGGCATCCGTGTGGAGGCCGTCTGCGACAGCGCGCTGTTCGGAAAGCTGAAAGACTATCTCGCATAGGCGCCGGAGGTCGGTATCAATGGATGAATACTTGATTCCCACCCGGGATTCCGAGGCGGAATTTGTTGAAAAAAAGTCCCGGTTTATTGGACGCATCTGGCATGTGGAAACCGAGGAGGCAGCCATTGCCTGCATCAAAAAAATGCGGGAGCAGCACTGGGACGCCACCCATAATGTCTACGCCTACATCATCAAGGACGGCCCCACCCGGTTTTCCGACGACGGCGAGCCCGGCGGCACCGCCGGTATGCCCACCCTGCAGGTGCTGCAGCGGGAGGAGCTGTTTGACGTGTGCTGCGTGGTGACGCGGTATTTCGGCGGCATTCTCCTGGGCGCCGGCGGCCTGGTACGGGCCTACGCCCGAGGCGCCAAGGTGGCTGTGGACGCTGCCGGCAAGTCCTGCAAGCGGGTCTGGGACGTTCTCTATCTGCCCGTGCCCTACAGCTGGTATGAGCGCATCCGGCTGGAGGTCGCCGCCTTTGGGGGCATCATCCGGGATACCCAGTTCGGCGCCGACGTGGAGCTGGAGGTTCTGACGCCGCAGGGCCGAACCCGGGATTTTCTGGCCCGGATCACGGATCTATCTGCCGGAACCCTGGATGGATTGATCACCGGCCAGGAATACCGGGCCTTCCCCGTGGATGGTTGAAAAAAATTCTCAGATTATACAACCTTTTGTCACATTTTTTCGTGTATAATGGTAGGAGATGTTGTCCATGACCGTGCGGGAGCATTTGGAGCAAACCGAGTATGCCGTTCTGGCGCCGCAGGCCCAGAAATCCGCCGAAACCAAAGGCCGCGCCTTTGAAGAGGAAGAGAGCGATGTGCGCACCTGCTACCAGCGGGATACGGACCGCATTGTGCACAGCAAGGCCTTCCGCCGTCTGATGCACAAAACGCAGGTGTTCCTGCGGCCGGAGGGCGATCACTACCGCACCCGCATGACCCATACCCTGGAGGTCAGCCGCATCGCCCGGACCATCGCCCGCGCCCTGCGGCTCAATGAGGATCTGGTCGAGGCCGCCGCCCTGGGCCACGACCTGGGGCACACGCCCTTCGGTCACGCCGGGGAAGTGGCCCTGTCCGAGGTCATGGGCGTCCCCTTCCGCCACAACGAGCAGTCCCTGCGGGTGGTGGATCATCTGGAAAAGGACGGTCAGGGCCTGAACCTGACCCACGAGGTTCGCATGGGCATTCTGGGCCACACAGGTCTCAGCATTCCCGAGACCCTGGAGGGACAGATTGTCCGGGTCTCCGACCGCATCGCCTATATCAATCACGACCTGGACGACGCCGTCCGGGCCGGCATTCTCCGGGACAGCGACGTGCCCCGGGAGATTTCCTATGTGCTGGGCGACAGCCATCGGGAGCGCATCAACACCCTGGTCATGGACATGATTGCCAACACGCAGGAGACCGGCGTACTGGGGATGCATCCCGAGGTTCGCAAAGCCATGGACGACCTTCGCACCTTCCTGTTCGCCCGGGTATACAAAAACCCCGTGGCCAAGGGAGAGGAAAGCAAGGCCCGCGCCATGCTCCAGGCCCTCTACACCTACTACAGCCGTCATCCCGAGAAGCTCCCGGCGGATTTCATTCCGCAGCTGGACTTTGACGGGATGCCCCGGGTCATCTGCGATTACATCGCCGGTATGACCGACAACTACGCCGTGGCAAAATACGAGGAGATTTTCATTCCCTCTGCCTGGCATGTTCGCGGATAAGTTCCAATCACAACATTCATTTGAAAGGAGGTTTCCCTGTGGCATTTTCTCAGGCGTTTCTTGACGAGCTCGCCGCCCGCAATCCCATTGAGGACGTTGTGGGCCATTATGTGGCCCTGACCCGCCGGGGCAGCAACCTCTTCGGCCTGTGCCCCTTCCACAGCGAAAAGACTCCCTCCTTCTCCGTGGCCCCGGACAAGGGTATTTATTACTGCTTTGGCTGCCACAAGGGCGGCGGCGCCGTGAATTTCATCATGGAGGTTGAAAACCTGGACTATCCCGACGCCGTGCGGTTTCTTGCAAAGCAGGCCGGTATGGAGGTTCCGGACGATCCGGAATACCGCTCCGCCTACAAGGAGCAGGAGCGTCTGCGCAATCTGTGCAAGGACGCCGCCCGGTATTTCCACCAGCAGCTGAACGGCCCCGAAGGGCAGCCCGGCCGGGACTATCTGGCCAAACGCGGCCTCAGCCGCGCAACCGTGACCCGGTTTGGTCTGGGCTTTGCGCCCCAGGGCTGGAGCAATCTGCTGGATACCATGACGAAAAATGGGTATACCAAGGAAGAGCTGCTGAAAGTCGGGTTGATTCAGAAAAGCCAGAAGGGCAGCCTGCACGACCGGTTCCACAACCGGCTCATGTTCCCCATCATCGATGTCCGTGGCAATGTGATCGGCTTCGGCGGACGGGTCATGGACGATTCCAAGCCCAAATACCTGAACTCGCCGGAAAGCGTGATTTTCAACAAGCGCAAGAATCTGTTTGCCCTCAACGTGGCAAAGAAAAGCAAGCAGGGCCGTCTGATTCTGACCGAGGGATATATGGACGCCATTGCCCTGCATCAGTATGGGTTCGACTGCGCCGTGGCCTCTCTGGGTACGGCTCTCACAGAAGAGCATGCCCAGCTGCTGGCGAAATATACCAGCCAGGTTGTGCTGACCTACGACGGAGACGAGGCGGGCCAGAACGCCACCCGGCGGGCCATTCCCATGCTGGAAAAGGCCGGACTGCAGGTGAAAATCCTGCGCATGCAGGGCGCCAAGGATCCGGATGAATTCCTGAAAAAATACGGAGCGGACAAGTTCCGGGTGCTGCTGGACCGCTCTGAGAACCAGGCGGAATACCGGCTTTTGAGCCTGCAGAACCGCTTTGACCTGGAGCAGGACGACCAGCGGGTGGCCTTCCTCCGGGAGGCGGCGGAGCTGATCTCCACCTTTGGGGCGCCCGTGCAGCGGGAGGTCTACGGCGCCAGAGCCGCCGAAGCCGCCGGTGTAACGCCGGAGGCCATGAAGCTGGAAATCAATCGCGCCTTCAAGCGCAGAAAGGCCCAGGAGCAAAAACGCCAGACCCAGGCCGACATGAATGTGGAGGCCCAGCGCCAGCCCCGGGAAAAGGAGCTGCGCTACAGCAATCTGCGTTCCGCCCGGGCCGAGGAGCTGCTGTTCGCCCAGCTCTACAAATCTCCGGAGCACCTGCAGGATCTGAAGCTGCTGCCCCAGCAGTTTTCCTCTCCCCTGCTCGGCAAGGCCTTCCACATGCTGCAGCAGCAGCAGGAAAGCGGCCAGCAGCCCTCCCTCTCCGCCATGGCGGGAGAACTCACTGCGGATGAGATGAGCCACCTGAGCCGCGTCCTGTCGGACAATGACCTTCTGGTTTCCGAGGAAACCATGGAGCAATGCGCCGGGGTGATCCGCAGCGAATACCAGAAATCCCTGCTCTCCGGTGAGGACGCGGTGCGCAATTGGAAGGAACAGTTCAAAAACAAACAGAGATATGGAGGTTGACCTATGGAAAAGGCAATGGAATCGCTGGCAAAACTGAAGCTGCCCGAAGAAAACCAAAAAAAGCTGGCCGAGCTTCTGTTAGAGGGTAAGAAAAGCGGAAAGGTCTCCTCCAAGCGCCTCATCGAGGTTCTGGACGCTGTAGACGCCACGGAGGAGCAGATTGAGCAGTACTATGACCTGCTGGAGCAAAACGGCGTGGAGATCGATGTAGGCGATGTCCTGGAGATCCTCAATCCCACACCCCTGGACGATCTGCCCACAGAATCCGAGCTGCAGTCTCTGGAGGAAGAAGCTCTGGAGGATCCCGCTGACATTTTGGCGGAAACTCTGGTATCCGACTCGGCCAAGATGGATGATCCGGTCCGCATGTATCTCAAAGAAATCGGCAAGATTCCCCTGCTCTCCCAGGAGCAGGAGTTGGCCATTGCCCAGCGGATGGCCCAGGGCGACGAAAAGGCCCGCCAGGAAATGACCGAGGCCAACCTGCGGCTGGTGGTATCCATCGCCAAGCGGTATGTGGGCCGTGGCATGCAGCTGCTGGACCTGATTCAGGAGGGCAATCTGGGACTTCTGAAGGCCGTGGAGAAATTTGACTACACCAAGGGCTATAAATTCTCCACCTACGCCACCTGGTGGATCCGGCAGGCCATCACCCGGGCCATCGCCGACCAGGCGCGCACCATCCGGATCCCGGTGCACATGGTGGAGACCATCAACCGCGTCATCCGGACGGCCCATTCCATGGTGCAGGATCTGGGCCGCGATCCCACGCCGGAGGAAATCGCCAAGGAAATGAAGATGGACGTGGCGCGTGTGGAGGAAATCCTCAAAATCGCCCAGGAGCCCGTCTCCCTGGAAACCCCCATCGGCGAAGAGGAGGACAGCCATCTCGGTGACTTTGTCCAGGACGAAGAGGCCTCCCAGCCCGCGGAGGCCGCCTCCTACACCATGCTCCGGGAGCAGCTGGAGGAGGTTCTCAAGACCCTGACCAGCCGGGAGGAACAGGTGCTGCGGATGCGCTTCGGCCTGACCGACGGCAAGGCCCACACCCTGGAAGAGGTCGGCAAGGAATTCGACGTGACCCGCGAGCGCATCCGTCAGATCGAATCCAAGGCGCTGCGGAAACTGCGTCACCCCAGCCGGAGCAAAAAGCTGCGGGACTTTTTGAGCTGACGCCTTCCCGTTCAAAAAAATTCCTCTTGACATTCCGGCAAAAAACCGTATTATAACATCGTGTGGTTTGCACTGTTTTTTCCCGGAATGGAATTGAAATAGTACGGAGGAATTTGAGATGTTTGATAAAATCGCCAATTACCTGGCCGAACAGCTGGATATCGCTGTGGAGGATATCACGCCCGACACCACCTTTGAAAGCCTTGGCGTGGACTCTCTGGACACCGTGGAAATGGTCATGGATCTGGAGGATGAGCTGGGCGTGGAGCTGGAGCTGGAAGACAAAATCTCCACCGTCGGCGAACTGGTGGCCTTTGTGGAAAGCAAGCTGTAAGGTCTGCCTTTGAACTGAATATTGCTTTGCCGCAGATCCGGTCTGTGGCAAGGCTGCACTAGTCGGGGAGCCAGCGGTGCCTTGTTGCCTGCAATCCGCTATAGCAGGGATGAATTCCCGACCGAGGGTGTGTACTGGATCGTCTGACCCACGTAAGCGGTGTTGAGGATTTGGTCTCGCGCAACGCAGTCCCGTGAACCATGTCAGGCGGGGAACCGAGCAGCATTAAGCGGATCGCCGCGTGTGCCGCGAGGGTGCCGTTTCTGAGCTGGCTGCGCGGGTAACGGGTGTGGTATGCATTCGAAGGAGGGTGTGCAGTCTTGCCATGGGCCGGATTGCTGTCGTAAGCGCTTCTTAA
The DNA here is from genome assembly GCA_016296235.1 of Oscillospiraceae bacterium. Lineage (GTDB taxonomy): Bacteria > Bacillota > Clostridia > Oscillospirales > Oscillospiraceae > Avoscillospira. Next base: position 2,154 of record JAEDJR010000067.1, on the reverse strand, counting down.
GGAAAGATTAATCCCTTCTCCCTTTCTTTTTCCCGGTTTTTCCGGTAGAATCGTTTCATTCCATTGATTGAGGCGCTTTATGACAGAGAGACATAAAAAATACATTGCCGGCTGCGGAGTGGCTCTGTTTCTTCTGCTGTCGGGTCTGGTTTTCTGGTTCGCCGGAAAGCCCCTGATCCAGTTTGTTTCGGAGCCGGAGCAATTCCGGGCCTGGGTGGATGCCCACGGAATCTGGGGCCGGCTGGCGTTTCTGGGGATGGTGGTGCTGCAGGTTTTTGTGGCCGTCATTCCCGGCGAGCCTCTGGAGATCGCTGCCGGATATGCCTTTGGCTTTGTGGAGGGAACGCTGCTTTGTATGCTGGGCATGACCATCGGCGGCGTTCTGGTGTTCACCTTTGTACGCAAGTTCGGCACGCGGGCCGTGGAGGTCTTCATCCCCCGCGAGAAAATCGAATCCATGAAGTTCCTGCAAAATACCTGCCGGGTCTGCACCGTTCTGGCGGCGGCATTCCTGCTGCCGGGGACGCCCAAGGATGTGCTCTCCTACTGCGCCGGCCTGACAAACATCCGATTCGTCCACTGGCTCTGGATCACCAGTGTCTGCCGTCTGCCCTCCATTGTCACCTCCACCATGGGCGGAAACGCCCTGGGACGCGGAGAGGCTCTGCAGGCCCTTTTGGTGTTCGCGGTAACACTGGGGCTCAGCCTGGTGGGTTTGGCCGTTTATAAGCGTCTGAGCAGGACGAGAACAAAATCCTGAAAACCAGGCCGGAGGCTGCAGCAGCCTCCGGCCTGGTTTTCATATTCAATGCTGATCGGTTTTGGTCAGCTGTCTTTGAAGCGTACCCTCGTGCCCCCTTCTCAGGGGGCTGCCGGCGCAAAGCGCAGGCTGGGGGTTGCTGCAAATCAGCAATTGTATCGTTCTATCGGCAGAATTGCTTGTCTCTATAACCCCCAGTCAGCTTCGCTGACAGCCCCCTAAAGAGGGGGCACAAGGGTCTGTACAACAAAGTCAATCGGCACTTCATATGTTACAGATCGTCGTAGAGTCCGGCCTCGTAGACGCCCTGCCGTACCAGCTCCCGGAAGGCCTCCACGACCGCAGGGATATCCTCCCGGAAGGTCATGCCGAACCACTGGTCATCGGTGGGCAGCATCTGCACGGAAGCGGCATTCTCTGCCAGCATCCGGTCAATCAGGACGGGAAGCAGGAATTCCGACTGGGGCTCCCGCAAATTCTCCGCCAGGAAGTCCTGAAACCGCTCCTCCAGCACCGGCAGAATATCCGGCGTGAAGCCCCACATATTCATGGACACACAGCTGTTCAAATCCAGCGGTTCCCCGGTCCCTGCGGCAGCGCCGCCGGGCGTTTTGACAATATTCCGGGTCTCCCGGACTTGCTGCAGATTTCCCAGGCCGTCGGTCATGCAAATGCCGCGGGTCACGCCGCCGTAGTCGCTGAGGGTGTTGCCCAGGCGGAAGCCCGCCATGCAGTACCGTCCCCGGCTGTTCTCCGGCAGCTGGCGCAGAAACTCCAGAAGGCTGCCGAAGGCTTTCTTTCCATAATAATCATCGGCGTTGATTACCACAAAGGGTTCCCTCAGAACATCCCTGCAGGCCAGCAGAGCATGTCCCGTGCCCCAGGGCTTTTTGCGCTCCGCCGGGCAGGCATACGCCGCCGGCAGATCCTCCAGCTCCTGAAAGGCATAGGCAATTTCCACGCCCAGAGGCCGGCACAATGCCTCCATCCGGCTGCCGATGACCTCCCGGAAGTCTTCCTCGATATCCTTTCGAATGATAAAGACAATTTTCCGGAACCCGGCCTGAATGGCATCATGGATGGAATAGTCCATAATGATCTCCCCGGACGGGCCCACCTGCTTCAACTGCTTCACGCCTCCGCCAAACCGCGAGCCGATTCCCGCCGCAAGAATGACGAGCGCATACTCCTGTGCTTTCATACGGTTCCTCCTGTCTGGTTGGTAGCTCCATTATACCATAATCTTCCGGTAAATCCACGGGTATTTTCAAATTGCGCCTGTTTCTCCTGCTTTCATGGCCTTGAGAATCCCACTGAAATCGGATATAATAACAAAATTATGCGGAAAGGTCCTGTTTTATCATGAAAAGAATACTTTTTGTTTGTCACGGCAA
>JAEDJR010000066.1 GCA_016296235.1 Oscillospiraceae bacterium | reverse complement strand
AAACGGCTGCGGCGGACTGCCGCAGCCGTTTGTTGAATGGTTTGGTCTCAGCCGAAGATTTCCTCTGCTGCATGGATGATTTGCTCCACCTCGGCGTCGGTGTGAACCGCGGAGAGGAACATGGCCTCGAACTGGCTGGGCGCCGCATAAATCCCGCGCTCCAGCAGTCCCAGGTACCAGGTTTTGAATCGCTCGAGATCGGAGGACTTTGCCTGTTCATAGCCAGTGACCGGCTGATCGGTGAAAAAGACCGTCAGGATGGAGCCGACCCGGTTGACCTGCGCCGGAATGTTTCGCAGCGCCTCCTGCAGGCCCTGCTGCAGCATGGCCCCCCGGCGTTCCAGCTCCTTATAGATTTCCGGCCGGCTCTGCAGAATTTTCAGCTGGGCCAGGCCCGCAGCCATGGCCACGGGGTTGCCGGACAGCGTGCCGGCCTGATAGACCGGCCCCAAAGGCGCCACCTGCTCCATGAGCGTTTTGCTGCCGCCGTAGGCGCCTACGGGCATACCGCCGCCGATGATCTTGCCATAGGTGACCAGGTCGGCCCGGACGCCGTAATAGGCCTGGGCGCCGCCGGGCGCAAGGCGGAATCCGGTGATGACTTCATCAAAAATCAGCAGACTGCCGAATTCGTCGCACATGGCCCGCAGGGCCTGCAAAAAGCCGGGCTGCGGCGGTACCACGCCCATATTGGCCGCCACCGGCTCCACGATGACCGCCGCGACCTGCCCAGGATTGGCCTGCAGCAGACGGCGAACGCTGGCCGCGTCATTATAGACCGCCGTCAGGGTGTCTCCGGCAATTTCCATGGGGACACCGGCGGAATCCGGCGCACCGCCGGTCAGGGCGCCGGAACCGGCCTTGACCAGCATGGAATCGGAATGGCCGTGGTAGCAGCCGGCAAACTTGATGATTTTGCTTCTGCCTGTGGCGCCCCGGGCCAGACGCAGGGCGGACATGACGGCCTCCGTTCCGGAGTTGACCATGCGCACCATTTCCACGCCGGTCATTTCACACACCAGCTCCGCCATCTCCACCTCAATGGCAGTGGGAGCGCCGAAGCTCAGGCCTCTCTTCACGGCGTCCAGAACGGCGGTCTCCACCTCCGCATTGCAGTGGCCCAGAATCAGCGGGCCCCAGGAGCAGATCAGATCGATGTATTCCCGGCTGTCTGCATCCCAGACATGGCTGCCCAGGCCCTTTTCCAGAAAACGGGGATAGGTCCCCACGGCCCGGCAGGCCCGGACCGGAGAGTTCACGCCGCCGGGCAGCACCTTCTGCGCCGCCTCAAACAGCACTTCTGAGCGTGTCATCAGCCCAGCTCCCCCCTTCTCATGGCCTGGGCCAGTTCCTTGGCGAAATAGGTAATCAGAATACCGGCGCCGGCCCGATAAATGGACAGGGCGCTTTCGCACATGACGCGGTGTTCATCGATGAGGCCCGCAGCGCCGGCGGCCTTAATCATGGCGTACTCGCCGCTGACAGAATAGGCGGCCATGGGCAGGTCAAAGGCATCGGAGCACTCCCGAATGATGTCCAGATAGCTGAGGGCCGGCTTGACCATCAGGATATCCGCACCCTCTTCCACATCCAGGGCGCACTCCTTCATGGCCTCTTTCCGGTTGTGGGGATCCATCTGATAGCCCCGGCGGTCACCAAAGGCAGGGGCGGAGCCGGCGGCATCCCGGAAGGGGCCGTAAAACGCGGACGCATATTTGGCGGAATAGGACATGATCGGCGTGTTTTCAAAACCGTTCTCATCCAGAATGCGGCGAATGGCGGCAACCCGTCCGTCCATCATATCCGAAGGGGCCACCATATCTGCGCCGGCCTGAACATGAGATAAAGCAGTCCTGGCCAGCACTTCCAGGGTCTTGTCGTTATCCACCTCATGGTCATGCAGAATGCCGCAGTGGCCGTGGTCGGTGTACTCGCACATGCACACATCGGTGATGACATAGCACGCCGGATAAGCCGCCTTGATGGCCCGGATTCCCTGCTGCACCACGCCGTTGGGATCCCAGGCTGAGGAACCGCAGGCGTCCTTATGGGCCGGAATGCCGAACAGCAGCACCCGGCTGACGCCGGCCTCCAGACAGGCGGCGATTTCCTCGCAGACCCGGTCCGGCGAATAGCGCCACTGGCCCTCCAACGAGGGAATGGGCTCCTTGATGCCGGTACCCTCCACCAAAAACAGCGGGTAGATCAGGCTGTCCGGGGAAACTCTGGTTTCCCGCGTCATGCGGCGCAGGCTGTCGCAGGTCCGAAGCCTGCGGGGACGAATGGTAAGCTCCATGATTTCTACACTTCCTTGATACAATCAATGAGAGATTCCATGGTGGCCTCCCGGGCCACCACCACGGCAATGCCGTATTTTTTCGCTTCGGCGGCTGTCTGCCGTCCGATGCAGCAGCCCAGAACCATGGACAGGTCTGCCTCCGGCAGGCTCTGCACAAAGCCGCGCACCGTAGATGCGCTGGTGAAGGTCACCAGTACCGGCTGCTTCAACAGCTCCAGAACCGCCGCCGGGTTGGGCGCTTCATATACCGTATCATAGCACGGAACATCCTCAAAGGGAATGCCGTTTTTTGTAAAGAGCTGCGGCAGGGCGTCGCTGCCCTGGCTGGCCCGGCACAGCAGCACCGGCCCCTCCACCTGGGCCATGGCCTGGGCCAGGTGGTCGGAATCATAGGTTTCCGGCACCAGATCTGCCGTCAGGCCGCGATGAGACAGGGCGGATGCCGTCTTGGGGCCAATGGCGGCCAGCTTGCAGCCTGCCAGGGCTCTGGCGTCCTTTCCCAGGGCGCGCAGGCGGTCAAAAAAGATTCTCGGCCCCACGGGACTGGTGAAGACAACCCACCGGTATTGGCTCAGATTTTCAATGGCTCTGTCCAGCTCCGGACTGGGATCCCGTGCCACGGTGCGGATGCAGGGGTATTCCGTCACATTGGCGCCCAGCTGCCGCAGGCGCTCGGACAGGGTTCCGCTCCGGTCGGCAGGCCGGGTCACCACGACCTCCTTGCCCTTCAGCGGCAGGCTGTCAAACCAGTCAAACCGTTCCGACAGGCTGCAGACCTTGCCCACCACAATGATGGCCGGGCTCTTGACCTGGGCCCGCTCTGCCGCCTGGGGAAGGGCCTGCAGGGTGGAAAGCACCTTCCGCTGACGGGGCAGCGTGCCCTTTTCCACCACGGCGGCAGGCGTCTCCGGATCTATACCGGCCTCCAGAAGTCCCCGGCAGATCTTCGGCAGGGCGGAAACGCCCATGAGGAACACCAGCGTGCCGCCGGTTCTGCGCAGAGCGTCAAAATCAATGTTCAGCTCAGCACCGGCCTTGGCGTGGCCGGTGACGATATGCAAAGAGGAGCAGAAATCCCGGTGGGTCACCGGAATGCCCGCATAGGCCGGCACTGACAGAGCCGACGTGACCCCCGGCACCACCTGGAACGGAATGCCATGGGCCTGGAGCAGCTCCAGCTCCTCGCCGCCACGGCCAAACAGGAAGGGATCGCCGCCCTTGAGACGGACAACCCGCTTTCCTTCCTGGGCCTTTTCCAGGAGAATCTGATTGATTCGTTCCTGGGGCACCAGGTGGCGGCTGGATTCCTTGCCCACATCAATGGCCTCCGCCTGGGGCGGAATCAACGCCAGAATGGCCGGGCTCACCAGCCGGTCAAAGACCACAACCTCCGCCTGTTCCAGGGCCCACCGGCCCTTCTGGGTCAGCAGGCCGGGATCACCGGGGCCTGCGCCCACCAAAATCACATTGCCGTTCATCTCTGCTCACACTCCATTCTTCAGGATCTCAGCCAGTCGGGTTCCCAGGGTTTCGGCCTGAGATTTATCCCCGGTCAGCGCGCCTTTGCGGACTATGGTCTCATCCGGGCTGACATAGAGACCTGTCAGGGTCAGACTCTCCCCTTCCGTCACGGCATAGGCCGCCACCGGAGAGCTGCAGCCTCCGTCCAATGCCCGGACAAAGGCCCGCTCCGCCAGGGCGCAGGCAGCGGTATCCGCATCCTGCACATCCCGCAGGCAGGCGGTATCCACGCCCAGCCGCGTCTGTACCGCCAGAATGCCCTGTCCCGCCGCCGGGAGCATCTCCTCCGTGGAGAAATAGCGGCTGATGCGATCCTCCAGATTCAGGCGCTTGAGTCCCGCCGCCGCCAGCACCAGGGCTGAGAATTCCCCGGACTCCAGCTTGGCCAGCCGCGTCTGCACATTGCCCCGCACCGGCCGGATCTCCATCTCCGGGAACAGCGCCTTCAGCTGCAGCTGACGCCGTCTGGAAGAGCAGCCGATGGGCTTGGCCGGATCCATCCGCGACGCTCCCTCCGGAAGGACCAGAACATCCCTCGGGTCCTCCCGGCAGGAAAAGGCAGCCAGGGGCAGATCCTCCGGCACCTCCATGGGCATATCCTTCAGGGAATGGACGGTGAACTCCACCCGTCCGTCCCGCAGGGCCTGATCCAGCTCCTTCACAAACAGCCCCTTGCCGCCGATCTGATCCAGGGTTTTATTCAGAATCCGGTCGCCGGTGGTCTTCATGGTCACCAGCTCCAGCTCTGCCTCCGGGGCAGCTTTGGCAATGGACTCCATGACCATCCGGCTTTGGATCACAGCCAGCTTGCTCTCCCGGCTTCCGATTCGGATTTTCATTCCAATTCCTCCAATACCCTGCGAATTTCCTTGGCAGCCCGGGCGGTTCTGTGGTGATCCTTTCCGGACGATACCACCCCGGCCACCAGATCCTCCCCAATGCAGACCGCCGGGAAATAGAAGCTGCACTCCGCTTCACAGTCCGCCACGGACACGGGAATTCCAAGGCTGCGGGCCTCTTCTCCCACCTGGCGGTTCACACTGCGGTCATTGGTGGCGGCGATGGCCAGGAACGCGCCCTCCAGATCGCCGGGCCGGTAGGGCCGCTTGATCCAGGTGATTCCTTCCGCGCTGGCCTTGAGCTCCGGCGCGATGACCACAATCCGGCACCCGAAAAGCCGCAGGGTGCCGATTCTTCTGGCGGCAATGGTGCCGCCGCCCACCAGCACCACGGTTTGACCGGTCAAATCCAGGAACAGCGGGAATTTCATGGCCTTTGAAGCGCCCGCCTGCCGCTTCTGCCACTGGCTGAACTTTTCCAGCTCCTGCCCGGCGATGGCTTCCATGGCGGCCAGCTCCTCCCGGCTGCCGGGGCCGCTGCTGCCCAGGGAATCCGCATCATAGCACCGCAGCAGCGCGCTGCAGGCCGGATCAATATCCCGGGGCACCGCCAGATCCACCGCGACCTTCGGCGGGTTGGCCACGGTTTTCAGCTGCTCCAGAGTCAGGGTATAGTGGGGGCTGGCCGTGGCGGACACCAGGGCGTCCATCCCCTCCAGGGCCTCCATACGGTTGTCATAGGGCACGGTGCCGCAGCCGGCCGGCACCACGGTTTCCCCGTGGCGATAGGTACGCAGGGTCACCCAGACCCGGGCGCCGGCTTCCCGGAGCAGCTCCGCCGCCAGACGGCCCATCTGTCCGTTCCCCATGACCAGGATTTTTTTCTCCCGCAGAGTGCCCAGCTCCTGCTCCAGCACCTCCCGGCAGCGGGTACCCATGGAGGGGACGCCCCGGGTCACATGAACCTCCGTTCTGGCCCGCTTACCGGCGGTCACTGCCCGGCGGAACAGGGCGGACAGGGTGGGATCTGTGGATTTTGCCTCCTGGGCCAGTTCCATGGCCGTACGCACCTGGGTCACGATCTGATCCTCACCGAGAATCTGGGAATGCAGGCCGCAGGCTACCTCCATCAGGTGTCTGGCTGCGTCAGCACCGCAGCGGGTGGTAAAATAGGGCTCCAGCTCTTCCTGCGGCACCATGGCGCCGCGGCACAGCAGCCGCCACGGCGTGATTTCTGCCGTGCCGCTGAGATAGATCTCCGTGCGGTTGCAGGTGGACAGCAGGACGCAGCCCTCCACGCCGGGCTGCTGCCGGAGCCATTGCAGCATCTGCAAAACCTCCTGCCGGGAAAAAGCCAGCCGCTCCCGCAGATCGATGGACGCGCCATGGCAATCCAGGCCGGACATGACCAGGCTCATTGCGTGCCTCCTTTGGAGATCACCAGGGAGAAGTATCCCGAGGGTTCCTTCAATTCCGCAAAATGCGGATAAACGTGCTCATTGGCCATGCTGCAATTCTCCACCATGGCAGCACCCTCCAGCAGGCCGCGCTCCTCCAGGGCTTTCTGCAGCTCCAGAATGGATTTGCCCGCTTTCATAAACACCTTATTGGCCGGAACGTCCATCAATACCTGGGAATCGTGGGACGCCGGAATAATCAGCAGCGGCTCCTTTCCCTGGCACAGGGAACGATTGAGCCGGGCTGCGGCGGCGCAGAAGGAAGTCACGCCGGGAACCACCTCGACCTCATAGCCGCGCCGCAGAACCTTTTCATGGATATACATATAGGTGGAATAGACCGTTGGGTCGCCCAGGGTCAGGAAGGCCACCTGTTTTCCCTGATCCAGGAATCCGCAGATGCGCTCCGCCGCCGCCTCATAGGCTGCGTCCACCACGGCCTTATCCCGCACCATGGGCGTGGGCACCAGCACCAGTTCCTTATCGGCCAGATAATCCTTTGCAATACTCAGAGCCGTCCGGTCGGACTTACAGGTGTCGGGCACCATGACCACATCGGCCTCCCGCAGAACCCGCACCGCTTTCATGGTCAGCAGCTCCGGATCGCCGGGGCCCACGCCGACGCCCCAGAGCTTTCCGCCCCGGGACAGGGCCGCCACCGCGTGGCCGCAGTGCTCCACAAACCGCTGGCGGATCCGGGGACACTGGCCCAGACCCTGCAGCACACACTGCACCTCGTACCCCATGGCCTCCAGCTGATCTTTCCAGGAATCCTCTTCTCCCGCCATGTCATTGCGGGCATGATCCCCCGCCACCAGCATAAAGGGAGCCAGAATCACCCGGCGGATTTCCGGCAGCCGGGACAGCTGTCCTTTGACGCTCTCCAGGGTCGGATAGCCCTCCACCGTAGCCACAAACACCCGGCTGCAGCGTGCCTGGAGCATATGCTCCATCTGGGCATAGGCAGAATTGGCAAAGTGCGGCGTGCCATGGCCCATGAGCACCAGAGCTTCGTTCTCCTGCGGCGCCGGGAGCCACTCCAGCAGCGCGTCCGCAACCTCGGCATAGTCCGCCTCCGCGTGCAGCAGGGGCATCCCCACCGAAATCTGCATCCGCAGCCGGTAGGGCTCCAGCTGGGCCAGCATCTTTTCATATTCCTCGCCGTGCATCACATGGGTGGACTGCACCGCCACATGGGTGAAGCCGTCCGCTTCCAGACGCTGCATGGCCTCATCCACACAGTCGATCTCCAATCCGTCACGCAGACGGAGCTTTTTGATAATCATGCCGCTGGTGAATGCCCTGCGCACCTCCCAGCCGGGGTAAGCCTGGGCCAGGGCGCGCTCCGTGGCGGCGATGGTCTGTTCCAGGGTATCGGGATAGGTTGTGCCGAAGGACACGGCCAAAATCGCTTGTTTCATCAGGTTCACTCTCTTTCGTTCCGGGATGCGGTATACAGCAGGGCATTGCAGATGGCCGCAGCCAGGTTGCTGCCGCCCTTTCGGCCCCTGGCTACAATCCAGGGACAATCCATTTCCATGGTCAGCTCCTTGGCCTCCACCACGTTGACAAAGCCCACCGGCACGCCGACAATCAGCGCCGGAGCCGGCAGCGTTCCCTCCTGCCACAGCTCATAGAGCCGAACCAGGGCCGTGGGGGCGTTGCCGATGGCGTAGATCAGGGATTTCCCCATGGAGGCCGCCCGTTCCATGCTCACCGTGGCCCGGGTGACGCCCCGTTCCTTGGCCTGGGCGGCTACCTCGGGATCCGCAATGAAATTATACACCTGACCGCCGAATTTAGCCAGCACCCGCTTGTTGATTCCGGCCATGGCCATGGTGGTGTCCGTCACAATATCCGCGCCGCTCCGCAGGGCCTCCACGCCCTGCTGCACCGCTGCCTCGGAAAAGCAGAGATTGTCGGCGTAGTCAAAATCCGCCGTGGTATGAATGGCCCGGAGAATCACCGCCTCGTTTTCCGGCGGCAGGGGCCGCTTCAGCTCGGAACGGATAATTTCCATGCTTCTGGCCTCGATTTCCGCCGGGGCCACCCGCTGCAGCTCTACGTGCATATGCCTTCCTCCATGATCGTATAGATTTTTTCCAGATCCAGGGACCGTCGAACGCCGTCGGCCAGCAGATCATACTGCCGCTCCTTGTAGGCGTCCCAGTCCTCCACGCCCTGGGCCGGATCCAGGCCCTTGGCCCGCAGCAGGCAGGAAACAAAGGTCTGGGCAAAGGCACCCTGGTCGAAGATTCCGTGGACATAGCTGCCCCAGACGTTTTCCCGGGCCATGCCGTCGGATTTGAACGTGCCGTTCTGTTCCAGCCGGGCCAGATTGGTCAGGCCCTCGGTACGTCCCATATGAATCTCATAGCCCGTGAAGGCAGTACCGTTCAGTTCCCGGAATATGCCCTGGGCCTGCTCCATGCGGCCCGTCACCCGGGTCCGCTCCTTCTCGCCCAGAAACACGGTGTCCGCTTCCAGAAGGCCCATGCCACGCATGTCGCCGCCGGCCTCCACGCCGGTGGGATCCGAGATGGAGCGGCACAGCATCTGATAGCCGCCGCAGATTCCAACCACCGCGCCGCCGTTGGCAGCATGCTTCAGGATCGCCGCCTCCAGACCGCATTGCCGCAGCCACCGCAGATCCTCCATGGTGTTCTTGGTGCCCGGCAGGATGACCACGTCGGGGCTGCCCAGCTGTGCGGCGGACTTCACATAGCGCAGGGAGACCTCCGGCAGGCGGGACAGGGAATTGAAATCCGTAAAATTGGAAATCCGCGGCAGGCGAATGACGGCAATGTCCACCAGTCCCCTGCCGCCGGAACTGTCAAACCGCTCCGTCAGGGAGTCCTCGTCGTCCAGATCCACCTGCAAATGCGGCACCACGCCCACCACCGGAATGCCCGTCAGCCGCTCCAGCATCTCCACGCCGGGATCCAGTATGGTCTTGTCACCCCGGAAATTGTTGATGATGAGGCCCTTGATTCTGGCCCGTTCCTCCGGTTCCAGCAGGGCAACCGTACCATAGAGAGAGGCAAACACGCCGCCCTTGTCAATGTCGGCGCACAGCAGCACCGGCGCGCCCGCCAGCTTTGCCATGCCCATATTGACGATGTCCTCCTGCTTCAGGTTGATCTCGGCAGGGCTGCCCGCCCCTTCCAGAACCATGATCTCATGGCTGTCCGCCAGAGTTCGGTAGGCAGCCAAAACGTCCGGAATCAGCTGCTTTTTATATTTGAAATAGTCCCGGGCGCTCATAACGCCCCGCACCTGACCGTTGACAATGACCTGGGAGCCGGTGTCGTTGGTGGGCTTCAAGAGGATGGGATTCATCTCCACCGTGGGCGCGATCCCGGCCGCTTCCGCCTGCATCACCTGGGCGCGGCCCATTTCCAGACCGTCGGCGGTGATAAAGGAGTTGAGGGCCATATTCTGGGACTTGAAGGGCGCAACCGTATGCCCGTCCTGCCGGAAAATGCGGCAGAGCGCCGCTGCCAGGAAGCTTTTACCGGCGTTTGAGGTGGTGCCCTGCACCATGATTGCCTTTGCCATGGTCATTCCTCCAATTCTGCGCGGAGTATGCGCAAAAATGCTTCGTTGTCCGCGGGCTGCCGGACGGCTGCGCGGTACCAGTCCGGGCCAAGGCCGCGATAGTTGGCGCAGCTGCGCAGCAAAACACCCCGGCGCAGCAGCCGTTCTTTCAAATCGCAGATGCCGGGCAGGCGGAACAGCAGATAATTGGCGCTGCCCGGGATCACCTGACAGCCCAGCAGGGTCAAGCCCTGCTCCAGCACCGG
>JAEDJR010000260.1 GCA_016296235.1 Oscillospiraceae bacterium | reverse complement strand
TGGCGGCAATTGTAGTTCCATTGTTTTCTTGTCCCAGTACATCACAAACAACGGCAATCAACACAATAAACTCCTCATTTCTCTCTGTAAATGGGCCACGGCCGGGTCATTGAAACCCGGCCGTGCTTGGCTTTATGCGCCCTTTCCGTGTACTTTCTTGCCTGCGGCAAAAAGTACGGCGGCGATTGCGGCGCACAGCAGCACCAGCAGGCCCTTTTTCTTATCCATACTCTCACTTCCTTTCCTGTAATGTTTGCTCCGTCAACGCAGGGAAGCGACCAGATCCGTTTGCTCCCAGGGCATGGCGAGTGCATTGCTTCCGAAATGCCCATAGCAGGAAACCCGGGAAAAATTGGGGGAAGTCAGGTCAAATTTCCGGATGATTGCCGCCGGGCGGCAATCCACCCGGTCCGAGATGGCTTTGCAGATCTCGGCATCGCTGACCTTCCCGGTGCCGAAGGTGTCCACCCGGATGGACATGGGTTCTGCCAGGCCGATGGCGTAGCTAAGCTGCACTTCGCACTGCTCTGCCAGGCCGCTGGCAACGATGTTCTTGGCCATATAGCGGGCCATGTATGCGCCGCTGCGGTCTACCTTGGAGGCGTCCTTCCCGGAAAAGGCGCCGCCGCCGTGCCTGGCGTAACCGCCATAGGTGTCCACGATCAGCTTTCGCCCGGTCAGGCCGGAATCGGCAGCGGGGCCGCCCTCCACAAAGCGCCCGGTGGGGTTGATATAAAACTGCGTTTTGTCATCAATCATCCCGGAGGGGAGCGTGGGAAGAATCACGTGGGAAATCAGACTGCTGCGCAGCTCATAAATCCCGATGTCCGCCTCGTGCTGGGCGGCAAGAACCACCGCAGCAATCCGGATGGGCCTGTTCCCTTCATACTCCACCGTGACCTGGGACTTCCCGTCCGGCAGCAGGAAGGGCAGTTCTCCGCTGCGGCGAACCAGCTCCAGCCGGCGAACCAGAGAGTGGGCCAGCTCAATGGGCAGCGGCATCAGGTTTTCCGTCTGCTTGCAGGCAAAGCCGAACATCATGCCCTGATCGCCGGCGCCTGCGTTCAGCCGGTCCTCCTCCGGCCCACGGCGGTTTATGCCCCGGGCAATGTCCGGAGACTGGCGGTGAAGATCCACCGTAATCTGGCAGTTCTCCGCATCAAAACCGCGCTCCGGCTTTGTATAGCCGATCTCTGCAATCACCTGTCTTGCCAGCTGCTCGCAGTCGACTTCCGCATCCGTGGAAACTTCACCGAAAATGTGGACCTGATCGGTGCAGGCGGTGACTTCACAGGCGACGTGAGATTCCGGGTCTTGTCGTAAGATCTCATCGAGTATGCGGTCAGCGATCTGATCGCAGAGCTTATCAGGATGTCCTCGGGTGACGGATTCGGAAGTAAAATAGCTTTTTGCCATGGTGTCAACTCCTCATATCGGATCTCATCTGTGAAGATGGTCTGCTTACTGTGCCTCGGCCGCCTTCTGGCGGGCCTTTTCTTCTTTTCTGGCTTCCCAGAGCTCCTCTGCCCTGGGAGCCCAGCAGGCGGCGTAATGATCGCACTTGCCGCAGAGGTGATCCGCCGTCTCCGGGGACTGCATATCTGTGGATTTGGCCCCCGTCTCTGCCACAATGCGGCGGAGCCTGGCCGGGTTTTCCAGCATGGGGCAGGGCTGCAACATATTCTCGTTGAAGGGCTGCCCGTCGTGGTAGGCCTGGAACAGCGGGGATCTCATGGTCTCCAGCAGGGTCTTTTCCCGGATGTTGGAGTCAGAGTAGTGGATGAATACGCAGGGGTCCACGTCGCCGTTGGCATTGATGTGCAGATAGCGCCGGCCGCCGGCGATGCAGCCGCCAACATACTCTGCGTCATTCTGGAAGTCCATGGCGAAAAGGGGCTTTCTGCTGCGGTATTCACGGATGCGGTGATAGACGGCGGTGCGCTGTTCCGGTGTGGGCAGCAGCTCCGGGGAGGCGTCGTTGCCCACCGGCATATAGTGGAAGTACCATACAAAGTAGGCGCCGTTTTCGATCATCATGTCCCAATAGGCTTCCGAGGTGATGG
>JAEDJR010000259.1 GCA_016296235.1 Oscillospiraceae bacterium | reverse complement strand
TGGCGGCAATTGTAGTTCCATTGTTTTCTTGTCCCAGTACATCACAAACAACGGCGATCAACACAATAAATTCCTCATTTCTCTCTGTAAATGGGCCACGGCCGGGTTCGGTTGACCCGGCCGCGCCTGACTTTATGCGTCCCTGCCGCATACTTTTCTGCCTGCGGCAAGAACTGCGGCGGCGATCGCGGCGCACAGCAGCATCAGCAGGCCTTTTTTCTTATCCATGCGCTCACTTCCTTTCCTGTAACAATGTTTGCTCCGTCAACGCAGAGAAGCGGCCAGATCGGTTTGCTCCCAGGGCATGGTGAGCGCATTGCTTCCGAAATGCCCATAGCAGGAGACCCGGGAAAAGTTGGGGGAAGTCAGGTCAAATTTCCGGATGATCGCCGCCGGGCGGCAGTCTACCCGATCCGATATGGCTTTGCAGATCTCGGCGTCGCTGACTTTCCCGGTGCCGAAGGTGTCCACCCGTATGGACATGGGTTCCGCCAGGCCGATAGCGTAGCTGAGCTGCACTTCGCACTGCTCAGCAAGACCGGCGGCAACAATGTTCTTGGCCATATAGCGGGCCATGTATGCGCCGCTGCGATCCACCTTGGAGGCGTCCTTCCCGGAAAAGGCGCCGCCGCCGTGCCGGGCGTAACCGCCATAGGTGTCCACGATCAGCTTTCGTCCGGTCAGGCCGGAGTCGGCAGCGGGGCCGCCCTCCACAAAGCGCCCGGTGGGGTTGATATAAAACTGCGTTTTGTCATCAATCATCCCGGAGGGGAGCGTGGGAAGAATCACGTGGGAAATCAGACTGCTGCGCAGCTCATAAATCCCGATGTCCGCCTCGTGCTGGGCGGCAAGAACCACCGCAGCAATCCGGATGGGCCTGTTCCCTTCATACTCCACCGTGACCTGGGACTTCCCGTCCGGCAGCAGGAAGGGCAGTTCTCCGCTGCGGCGAACCAGCTCCAGCCGGCGGACGAGAGAATGAGCCAGCTCAATGGGCAGCGGCATCAAATCCTCCGTCTGCCGGCAGGCAAAGCCAAACATCATCCCCTGATCTCCTGCGCCTGCGTTCAGCCGGTCCTCCTCCGACCCACGGCGGTTTATGCCCCGGGCAATGTCGGGAGACTGGCGGTGAAGCTCTACCGTAATACGGCAGTTCTCCGCATCAAAACCGCGCTCCGGCTTGGTATAGCCGATCTCCGCGATCACCTGTCTTGCCAACTGCTCGCAGTCGACCTCAGCATCGGTGGAAACTTCACCGAAAATGTGTACCTGATCCGTGCAGGCGGTTACTTCGCAGGCGACGTGAGCTTCCGGGTCTTGTCGTAAGATTTCATCGAGTATGCGGTCAGCGATCTGATCGCAGAGCTTATCAGGATGTCCTCGTGTAACGGATTCGGAAGTAAAATAATTTTTTGCCATGGTGTCAACTCCTCATATCGGATTTCATCTGTGAAGATGGTCTGCTTACTGTACCTCGGTCGCCTTCTGGCTGGCCTTTTCTTCTTTTCTGGCTTCCCAAAGCTCCTCTGCCGTGGGAGCCCAGCAGGCGGCGTAATGATCGCACTTGCCGCAGAGGTGATCCGCCGTCTCCGGGGACTGCATATCCGTGGATTTAGCCCCGGTCTCTGCCACAATGCGGCGGAGCTTGGCCGGGTTTTCCAGCATGGGGCAGGGCCGCAGCATATTCTCGTTAAAGGGCTGCCCGTCGTGATAGGCCTGAAACAGCGGGGATCTCATGGTCTCCAGCAGGGTCTTTTCCCGGATGTTGGAGTCGGAGTAGTGGATAAATACGCAGGGATCCACATCGCCGTTGGCGTTGATGTGCAGATAGCGCCGGCCGCCGGCGATACAGCCGCCGACATACTCCGCGTCATTCTGGAAGTCCATGGCGAAAAGAGGTTTTCTGCTGCGGTATTCGCGGATGCGGTGATAGACGGCGGTGCGCTGTTCCGGTGTGGGAAGCAGCTCTGGCGAGGCGTCGTTGCCCACCGGCATATAGTGGAAGTACCACACAAAGTAGGCGCCGTTTTCGATCATCATGTCCCAATAGGCTTCCGAGGTGATGG
>JAEDJR010000258.1 GCA_016296235.1 Oscillospiraceae bacterium | reverse complement strand
GGTGCGGGAGGCGGCGGAGACCGTGGAAGGGGATCTGTGGGAGGTGTATTGAGTGCGTAGCGAAGCATCTCGTGCCCCCTATACAGGGGGCTGCTGAGCGTTAGCGAAGCTGGGGGTTTGACCGACAAGCAACTTTACCGATCAACGATACAGCAGCAGGAAAGAGACAACCCCCCGGCTGCTTCGCAGCCACCCCCCTGTGAAGGGGGGACAAGGGGTGGAAAAGATGGATTTTGAAGGAGGAAGTATCATGAAAAACACCATGACGCGGGCCTGGGAGCTGTATGAACAGGGACGGGCCTACAACAACCAGCTGGAACCCAACCAGTATGCCCTGGTCAACACCAACATCGAGTTCTTCCACGGCAACCAGTGGCTCCATATGCCCGACACCCCCGCCATGCGGCGGCTGCCCAAGCCGGTGTTCAACATCATCAAGCGGGTGACGTCCCTGTTCGTGGCCACCTTGACGTCCAACTGCGCGGCCATCTACTTCGAGCCCCTGCGCCAGGGCGGCCCCGATCAGGAGGCGGCCCAGTGCGCCACCCAGGAGGTGGCCAACCTGCTGGAGAAATTCAAAATGGAATACCGCATCCGCGAGGCCCTCTTCGACGGCGCCCAGACCGGCGACTACTGCGCCCACTTCTATTGGGACGCCGCCGCCGTGCCCTATGGCGGGGCCCTGGGGGACGCCTCCGGCGAGATCGCCATGGAGCTGGTGGACGGCATCAACGTCATGTTCGGCAATCCCGCCGACTGCGACGCCCAGCGGCAGCCCTACATCCTGCTCCTGGGCCGGGACACGGTGGAGAACCTCCGGGAGGAGGCCCGGGCCTGGGGCGGACAGTGGGAGGATGTCCAGCCCGATGGCGAATTTGACGGCATGGCCGGCCAGGGGGGACGCACGGAGCTGTCCGGCGACGCGGGCAAGGCCCTGTACGTCTATCTCTACACCAAGGCCCCCGGGGCCGACGGCCGGGAGACCGTCCATGTGACCAAGGCCACCCGCACCGCCGTGATCTACGAGGACGTGGACACGGGCCTGCGGCGCTACCCCATCGCCTGGGGCAACTGGGAGAAGCAGAAGAACCAGTACCACGGCCGGGCTCTGGTGACGGGCATCATCCCCAATCAGATTTTCATCAACACCATGTTCGCCATGGTCATGCGGCACCTGCAGCTCATGGGCTTCCCCAAGACCGTGTACAACGCCGACCTCATCGGCAGCTGGAGCAACGAGGTGGGCCAGGCCATCGCCGTCCGGGGTCTGCAGCCCGGCCAGCCCATCAGCCAGGCGGCCTGCCACCTGCAGCCGGCCGACATGTCCGCCCAGATTCTCACGGTCATCGACCGGGCCGTGTCCTACACCAAGGACTGCCTGGGGGCCACCGACGCCCAGCTGGGCAATGTCCGGCCGGACAACACCTCGGCCCTGATGGTGCTGCAATCGGCGGCCCAGGTGCCCCTGGAGAACACCCGGGCCGGCCTGTACGAGTGGCTGGAGGACGTGGGGGCCATTCTGCTGGACATGATGGGCACCTACTACGGCCTGCGGCCCATGGTGCGGGAGCGGCAGTTCCGGGAGCCGGTCCTGGGGCCCGGCGGCGTGCCCCGGCTGGGGCTGGACGGCGCCATGGAGCTGCAGACCGTCACCCGTCGGGTGGTGGAGCCCTACGATTTCTCCCAATTCCGGGATCTGTGGCTGAAGCTGCGGGTGGACGTGGGGGCGGCCAGCTGCTTCTCGGAGATCGCCATGACCCAGACCCTGGACAACCTGCGGGCCAACGGCACCCTGGACGTGATCCAGTACCTGGAGCGTCTGCCCGACAAGCTGATCCCCCGCAAGGCCGAGCTGGTGGCAGAGCTGAAACAGGCCAAACGGAAGATGGAGGAGGAAGGGAAAATCAAAAATGAAGAATGAAAAATGAAAAACTATGGTGTCCGCTCCGCGGACGGATTCGTTTTTCACCGTAGGGCGGCCAGACCCCTGGCCGCCCCTGCGGCTTTTTGATTGCCTGGGGGACGGATTGCCGCGTCGGCTTCGCCTCCTCGCAATGACAGCGGAAGATG
>JAEDJR010000065.1 GCA_016296235.1 Oscillospiraceae bacterium | reverse complement strand
TCCATAGGGGGCTGTCAGCGAAGCTGACTGGGGGTTGTATCGACGAGCAATTTCATCGAATGAACGATACAATTGCAAACTTGCAGCAACCCCCAGGCCGCCCTGCGGGCGTCCAGCCCCCTGTAGAGGGGGCACGAGGGGTGCGGCGCAGTTTCAAATCATCCGCGAAGCGGATACCTCCATTGTCAATTATCAATTGTCAATTCAAAGACAAATCCCAATTTTTGAGATACACCCGCCCGGAGCATGACTTCAGGCGGGTGTGATTGTAAAAGGAACCCCCACTCTCCCGATGGGAGAGTGGGGGTTTGCAGATCGGGGAAGAACTTACATATCGAAGGGTTCCAGACCCAGGACGGGGTGACCGACCTCGGACAGGAAGGCCAGCAGCTCTTCGGGATCGCCGCTGCCGCAGTTGGTCTCGTCGGCAACCATGTCGGCGAAGTTCTCAATGCCGTACAGCTCCTGTGCGGTCTCGTTCAGCTTGTCGCGGATCTGATCCTTCAGATCCTTGGGCAGCCACACCAGACGGGCCAGGCCGCCTTCGGCCTTCAGGAACTTCTTGGAAGCGATGAAGTGCTTGCCGTGGCCCATGAAGCCGGGGGTCTGCACGCCGCCGCCGGTCATGGAGGCCATCTCGGAGAAGGTCATGCCCAGGGGGGTCATGCCGGCGTGCTCACGGCAGGTGATGACAACGCCCATGGACACGGGCTCCACGCCGCAGATACACTCGAAGCAGCCGCAGGAGGTCATGGGATCCTGGAACAGGGAGTACAGAGTGACATGCTCCAGAGCGCCGTGGGAATACTCGGCAACGGCCTCGTCGATGTCCTCGTAACGGCCCAGACGCTCGTCCAGGCAGCGCTCCTTGGTGACCACCTGGCAGGGACCCTGGGGATCCAGCTCGTTGGTGGCCTTGGCGTCCAGCCAGGACACGGCGCCGCACAGACCCAGACGCTCGGGGGTGACGATACAGACATGGCTGGGGGAGAAGGCCTGGCACATGATGCAGGAGTAGAACACGGGCACGGACTCGTCGGTCATGGACTTCAGACGCTCGTCACGGGCATCGAAGACCTTGTTGGCTTCCTTGCGCAGCTCGGCATTGGCCTCGTCGCCCACAACGATGCGGACCTGGCACTTGTCCACGACAGCCTCGAACTCGGACTTGATCTTGGCGTACAGGACTTCGCCGATGTGCTTGAAGCGGAAGCCGGCCTCGTAGTCGGCCTTGGACACACGGACGCGGATCATGTCGCGCTGGCCGGTGTGCATGACGCCCTCGACGCAGTTCAGGAACTGGTGGATCTTACGCTCCATAACGGGCTCGAAGTCGGACTGCATGGCCTTGCCGGCAACCTCGACGGTGTAGCTCAGGGAGACCTTGGAACCAACGGGGATCTCGTCCATCTCGGGGCCGACGACCTCGATCTTGTGATCCTCGACTTCGCCGGCGTCCTTGGTGCGAACCAGCTCGAAGCAGTCCTTGCGGGAGCCGTCCACTTCCACCTGCATATCGCCCTTACGGATGATTTCGCCTTCGAAGGCGGAGGAGAAGGCAACGGGGATGTCGATCTTGGTGATCTTCAGCTTGATGCCGCGGGCCTCCAGGGAGGTGTCGATCCAGTCGTTGTAATCATCATAGATGATGAGGGACTTGGGAACGGCCCACATATCGTCGTGGTCGTTGGTGATAACGGGGAAGCCCAGCTTGATGGCGCCGGCGCCGCAGGCGACGGTGATATCGGGAACGGGCTTGAAAGCGTTGACGAACGCGTTGATGCGGTCGAAGGTGTAGCGATGGAAGCCGTCGCAGTCGCCGGGCTGGATGTTGCCGAAGATCATGGCGGCGCGGACAACCAGGGAGATGACGTGGCCGACGGTCCAGATTTCCTGGCCAACGGGAACCACACGGACGGAGAAGCTCATGGACAGGCCGGCTTCATAGGCCTGGTCGATGATGCCGCCGATCAGGAACACGAAGATGCCGCGGGACTGATAGCCCTTAATCATGGCAGCGGCTTCCTCGGTGGAGGGAGCGGGCCCGATGATGACGACAAAGCCGGGGATGTCGCCGGTGACCAGGGGAACGCCCAGCTCACGGACTTCGGCGTCGGTGAAGTGGCCCCAGTACTTGCGGTCGGGGGAACCGGCCTCGCCGTAGGGAGCGGGGTTGCGGGCATACTTGCAGGCCTCGATCATCTCGGCGGCGATGGCGGTGCCCACGCCGGACTGGAAGATGGAGTGGGTCTTGGGCTCGCGGAGCATCATGGCCTTGACGTCGGCCAGAGCAGCCTGCAGTTCGCCCACGGTGGTGACCTTCTTGCCGATGTAGGCATAGATGCAGGCCAGATAGTAGGCGGTGCTGGGCATGGTCATGGGAGCGTCAGGACCCAGCTCGGCAACTAATTTGTTGACTTCGGCCTCGGCTTTGGCGAACATCTCGTCAGAGCCGCGGAATACGCGTTCAAATAAGGTTCTTGCCATTCTTATGTTCATTCCTTTCAGAATCGATCGTTATTCTTGAGAGTCGATGACAGCCTTGATGGCGCGGATTTCCTCCACAGCCTGGGGGCTGCAGTCATAGGGAGAGAGGCCCCGGCGGTCGGCGTCGATGACGTCGGCGTTGTAGCTCATGAAGCCCAGCAGATCCTCCGCCGGAATGCGGCTTCGGATGAAGTCCCGGTCGGCGTCGTCGCGGATTTTGTTGGCCACGACCCGCACCTTATGTACCCCAATGTCGCCTGCCAGCTGCTTGATGCGCTCGTAGGTCTGGATGGACCGGGCGCCGGGCTCGATGACCACGATGAACTGATCCATCATGCTGGCGGTGCCTCTGCCAAGGTGCTCCAGGCCGGCCTCCATGTCCATGATGACCACGTCGTTCTTGCGGAACACCAGGCTGGAGAGAATAGCCTTGAGCATCACATGCTCCGGGCACACACAGCCGGTTCCGCCGGTATCGATGGTGCCCATAACCAGCAGCTTGACGCCGTTGACGTCCTTGCTGAGCTTATCCGGCAGATCGGAGACCTGGGGGTTGAGCTTGTAAAAGGTGTTGCTTTCATTGGCGGCAGTGCGCTCCTTGGCCAGCTCCTTCATTTTGGAGACGGGAACAATGGCGTTGACTTCCTCCTCCGTCAGACCCAGGGCCAGGCCCAGGTTGGCGTCGGGATCCACGTCGGCGGCCAGCACGGTGCGGCCTTCGTCGGCGTACAGTCTCGCCAGAGTGGAGGACAGGGTGGTTTTCCCCACGCCGCCTTTGCCGGTGACTGCGATTTTCATGAGATAAGACCTCGGATTGCTTCAGAATTAGATGCCCAGAGCGGCGCGCTTGGCTTCGATCTCTTCGATCATCTTGTCGCCCAGCTTCTCGATGTCCAGCTCCACGGTGTACTTGGCCTCGACCCAGTCCTTGACGCCGTGCTCACCCTGCAGCAGCGCGGTGATCTCGGAAGAGCCCTTGGAGTAGGGATCCACGCCCAGGAAGGTGTCGATACCGGTGGCCACGACGTAGTTGCCGATGGAGACGGCCTTCTCGGACATCCACTCGGGTGCGCAGCCGCACAGAGGCAGCTGGGAGATGTTGCAGCCCCAGTCCTTGGACAGGTCGGCGGCCAGGATCATCATACGGGAGATGTCCACGCAGGAGCCCATGTGCAGGACAGGAGGAATGCCGACCAGGTCGCAGACGCGGCGCAGGCCTTCACCGCAGTATTCCTTGGCGCTCATGTCCATGAGGCCGGCCTTGGCGGCAGCCTGGGCGGAGCAGCCGGAAACGACCACGATGATGTCGTTCTTCAGCAGCTTC
Source organism: Oscillospiraceae bacterium (assembly GCA_016296235.1). Lineage (GTDB taxonomy): Bacteria > Bacillota > Clostridia > Oscillospirales > Oscillospiraceae > Avoscillospira. The sequence continues at coordinate 6,183 of JAEDJR010000065.1, read as the reverse complement.
TTCATCAGCTCGATGTGCGCGGTGTCGGGACGGACCTTGGGGTTGTTGCAGCCGACCATGGCCACAGCGCCGCGGAGCACGCCGGCCTTGACAACGTCGGCCAGAGGCTTCAGGGTGCCCATCTCGTCCACGTGGGAGTTGCAGACGCCGTCCAGAGTCTTCTTGATGGCCTCGACGGAGTAGCCCACGCGGGCCTTGGTCTTCAGGTTGGGAATGTTGATCAGATCCTGATTGCGGTTCTGGAAGTTCTCAACGGCCATCCGCACGATCGCCTTGGCGTTCTCGGCAGCGCTCTCCTCGTGGAATTCGATGAATTCGGAGTCGGGCATCCGGGCGATGGGGGAGGTGGTGATGAACTTGGTGTGGAAGCACTTGCTCAGGGGGCCCAGAGCCGGGAAGATGCACTGCACGTCAACGACAATGGCTTCGCAGGCGCCGGTCAGGACCACGTTCTCCTGCTGCAGGAAGTTGCCGGCCATGGGGATGCCGTGACGCATGGCGACTTCGTTGGCGGTGCAGCAGACGCCGCAGATGTTGATGCCCTTGGCGCCGACGGACTTGGCCAGAGCGATCATCTCGGGATCCTGGGCATAGAAAACGATCATTTCGGAAAGGGAAGGATCATGGCCGTGAACCACGATGTTGACCATATCCTTGTTCATGACGCCGATGTTGGCCTCGGTGTCGATGGGCTTGGGGGTGCCGAACAGAACGTCGGACAGCTCGGTGCCCATCATGGAGCCGCCCCAGCCGTCGGACAGACCGGCGCGCAGGGACTGACGGATCAGAGCCTCGGGCAGGGAAGAGCAGCCCATGTGGGTCATGTGCAGGGACTGGGAGACCTCGCGGTCGATGGCGCGGGGCTCGATGCCGGCGTCATGCCACAGCTTCTGGGTGTGCTCGGGGGCGCGCTTCAGGAAACGCTGGGTGCCGAAGGGCTTGCCGTACTCCATCAGACCGGTCAGAGCGACCTCGTGGGCCAGATCGTAGATGTCCTTGCCCTCGGTCTCGATGTCCCATTCCTTGGCGATGCGCTGCAGCTTCTCAGGGTCCTTGACCTGATAAGCACCGTCGGGGCTGGCCAGATACAGGGTGTGGGCGATGGAACGGCCGTGGTCAGAGTGGGTGGCGGAGCCGCCGGCGGTGAAACGCAGGTAGTTACGGCCTACGATGCCGTGGACGTCGCAGCCGCAGATGCCGCGGGGGGCCTTGGGGGTGATGCGGCAGGGGCCCATGGAGCAGATCCGGCAGCAGGTGCCTGCTTCGCCGAAGCCGCAGTGGGGAGTCTGGTTTTTGACGCGCTGCTGCCAGGAGTCGGCGCCGACCTTCTTGCCGGTCTCCAACAGGGAGGCAGTCGCTTCTTCCATTTGTTCAACTGTGATTAAGCGATCCCAATCCTTCAATGTAGTGTCCTCCTACTTTAAATAATGTTGCTCGCGGACGCGGCGGGCAGGACGGCTGAGCCGGGGGAACCTGTCCGCCGCAGCAGGAACGGCCGGAAGCGGATTCCGGCTTCTGGACGCTCCTATTCACTGTAGCCATTCTATCAATTTTTATCGATTAAGTCAACGAGTTTCGGCAAAGTTTTAAGAATTGGGAATAATCCACAAAGCCCCGGAAACCGGGGGAAAAGCCGGTTTTCGGGGCGAATTCCGAGTGCTACACAATGTAGGAACGGCAAAAAGAAAACTGTACGAAATGCCAGGGAAGCTGCGGAGAAAACCGCAGCTTCCCGGCATATTTCGGGTGAAAATCCATGAAAAACCCGGCTGAAAATCTCTGTGCAAATTGACAGCCGGGCTGGAATCACTGGACGGTATGGACGTTGAGGTGGGGATAGGTCATTGCCACGCCGTGGGCCTGGAAGCTGTCGCGGACGCGCTCCAGAATGGCGAAGTGGGCGTCCCAGTAGTCGCTGTTGCGGACCCAGACGCGGACGGTGTACTGGATGCTGCTCTCGCCGTAGCCGCTGAGGCGGATGAACACCGGCTGGTCCTTCAGCACCTGGGGGATGTCCACGGCCTCGGCCAGGGCGGCCTGCACGGTTTCCGTGGGGGCACTGTAGTCGGCGGAGAACTCAAAGTCCAGGCGGCGGAGGTCCTCGGTGGAGACGTTGACGATGACGTTGGAGGTGACGGAGCTGTTGGGCACCAGAATCACCTGGTTGTCCAGGGTGTGGAGCTTGGTGTGGGTGATGCCGGTTTCCACGATGGTGCCGGTCTGCCCGCCGATGGTGACGAAGTCGCCGATCTTGAAGGGCTTGGACATCAGCAGGGTCACGCCGCTGAAGAAGTTGCCCAGGATCCCCTGAATGGACAGGGACACGGCGACGCCGGCGATGCTCAGAACGGCCAGCAGGGAAGCGGTCTGAATGCCCAGGGAGGGCGCCACAATCAGGATGGTCAGGAAAATCAGCAGAACTTTGAGAGTGGAGAGAATGATGGCATGGAGACTCTTGTCCAGCTTGCTTTTGTCCAGAACCTTACCGGAGGCGGACAGAAGAATCTTGGAGACCAGCAGGCAGACCACCAGCAGAACAAGCGCCTTCAGCAGGCTGGGAAGAAACGCGAGGAGGGAAGCAAACATGATGCAACACTTCTTTCTTCAGTTTTTGATGGATCGAACCAAAACGGGACGGCGTCCCGAAGATTACGCTTCCGGCTGTTCCGCAGCAGGCGCATCCTCCGCAGGGGACGCTTCCGGCGCGGCTTCCAGGCGCTGCTTGCCGGCGTTGACGTAGGTCATGAACTCGTCGCCGGTGATGGTCTCCTTCTGCAGCAGGAACAGGGCGATTTCATCCAGCAGGGCCCGGTTGTCCCGCAGCACCTGGCAGGAGACGGTGTAGCATCTGGCCAGCAGCTGCTTGATTTCCTCATCGGCCTGAGCCGCCGTGGGATCGGCGCAGTTCATCATGGTGCTGCCGTCCAGATACGGGTTGGACACCGTGGACAGGGCCATGAGGCCGAAGCGGTCGCTCATGCCGTATTGGGTAATCATCCGCCGGGCCAGCTCCGTGGCCCGCTCGATGTCGTTGGCGGCGCCGGTGGTCATGGAGCCGAACACCACCTGCTCGGCGGCACGGCCGCCCAGGAGGGTTTCGATCTCCGTAATCAGCTCCTCCTTGGTGCTGAGGAACTTTTCCTCCTCGGGCATCTGCAGGGTGTAGCCCAGAGCGCCGGAGGTGTGGGGGACGATGGTGATTTTGGTGACGGGCATGGAGTGCTTCTGCATGGCGGAAACCAGGGCGTGGCCCACCTCGTGATAGGCGACCATGCGCTTTTCCACGTCGGTCAGGACGGTGCCCTTCTTTTCCGTACCGGCAATGACCGTCTCAAAGGAGACCAGCAGGTCCTCCTGATTGACGGCCTTGCGGCCATGGCGCACGGCCCGCAGGGCGGCCTCGTTGACCAGGTTGGCCAGATCTGCGCCCACGGCGCCGGCCGTGGCCTGGGCGATCTTGTGCAGATCCACGTCCTCTGCCAGCTTGATATGTTTGGTGTGAACCCGCAGGGTCTGATAGCGGCCGGCCAGGTTGGGGCGGTCCACCTCGATGCGCCGGTCAAAGCGGCCGGGCCGCAGCAGGGCCTTGTCCAGAATTTCCGGCCGGTTGGTGGCGGCCAGAATGACCACGCCCTTGCTGGAATCGAAGCCGTCCAGCTCAGCCAGCAGCTGGTTCAGGGTCTGCTCCCGTTCGTCGTTGCCGCCGAAGCGGGAATCTCTGGTGCGGCCGATGGCGTCGATTTCGTCGATAAACACGATGGCCGGGGCCACCTTGGAGGCCTGCTGGAACAGGTCGCGCACGCGGCTGGCGCCCACGCCCACGAACATCTCCACGAAATCGGAGCCGGAGATGGAGAAGAAGGGAACCTTGGCCTCGCCGGCCACGGCCTTGGCCAGCAGGGTCTTGCCGGTGCCGGGAGAGCCGACCAGCAGCGCGCCCTTGGGCAGCTTCGCGCCGATGGCGGTGTATTTCTGGGGATTGTGGAGAAAATCGATGATTTCCACCAGGGATTCCTTGGCCTCATCCTGGCCTGCCACGTCGGCAAAGGTCACGCCGGTCTCCTTTTCCATATAGACCTTGGCCTTGCTCTGGCCCATGCCGCCGATTCCACCGCCGCCGCTCATGCGCTTGGCCATGGAGTTCATGAACAGGGAGATAATCAGATAGAACATGGCGAAGGGCAGCACATAGGTCAGCAGAATGGACAGCAGGGGGTTCATTTCCTGCTGAACCGGCGCGTCGTATTGGATGCCCCGGGCTTCCAGCTCCGCGATCAGCGGATCGGTGCTGGCACTGGGAATCAGGCCGGTGTAGTAAACCACCTGCTTACTGACGTCCTTTCCCGCCTCTTCCTTGGTGAGATAGAGAATGCGGTCTTTGTTTTTGAACTCCACCTCTGCGATTTCTCCGGCCTCCAGTGCCTGCATAAAGTCCGAATAGGTGACTTCCTTCAGATAGGCGTTGGAAATGCTGGTATAGATCAGGTTGATGATGACGGTGAAAACCAGAGCCACCACGACCATGGTGATAATGCTCTTGACCCGTCTGCCGTCGGGATCCTCCTGGGGTGAGTTTTTTCGCGGGTCCTGCTGCTTGGGATCGTTGCTCAAGGCGTCGGCCTCCTTTATCTATCCGCGCGGACGCGGACCGGTTTTGTCAAATTGTATCCATGTTAGCACAGAAAGGCCGCAGATACAAGGAGAAGACGCTGGATTCCGTGTAAATTTTCTATGAATGTGGCGGATCATGGGAAGAAGGAAAGCCGGCTTTTTTCAAGGCGGCAGCGTTTTTTGGCGGTTTTGCTTGTAAGTGGTGGGATTTCCTGTTATACTATATATTGGTTTGTTATGATTGCCCGGCCCAGAGCCGGATAGGAGCGTAGAAATCATGGAAGAAAAACGAAACCGCCGTCCGGCCCGGCCCCGGGATCCGGAGCCGAGGGAGCTGGCGGAGGATATGATTGAGGGCCGCAACGCCCTGACCGAGGCCCTGCGCAGCGGCCGCACCATCGATAAGGTCTTTGTGGCCGCAGGCGAGACCGACAAGGCCCTGGCCCGCCTGAGCGCCATGGCAAAGGAAGCCGGCGCCGTGGTGGTGGCCACGGACCGCAGAAAGCTGGACCAGATGAGTCCCACCGGCGCGCACCAGGGCGTCATGGCCCAGGTGGCGGCCCATGAATATGCCACGGTGGAGGAGATTCTGCAGCGGGCCGAGGACAGGGGAGAAGCGCCCCTGCTGGTGCTGTGCGACGAGCTCAGCGATCCCCACAACCTGGGCGCCATCCTGCGGACGGCGGAATGCGCCGGCGCCCATGGCGTCATCATCCCCAAGCGCCGCAGCGTGGGCCTGACGGCGGTGGTGTCCAAGACCTCCGCCGGCGCGGTGGAGTATATGCCCGTGGCCCGGGTGGGCAACCTGGCCAACACCATCCGCGACCTGAAGCAGCGAGGAATCTGGATCTACGGCACCGCTGCCGACGGACGGACGGATCTGTACCATGCGGATCTGCGCGGCCCGGCCGCCATTGTCATCGGCAGTGAGGGCCAGGGCATGAGCCGCCTGGTGGCGGAGAGCTGTGATGTGCTGGTGTCCATTCCCATGAAGGGACAGATTTCGTCCCTGAATGCGTCTGCCGCAGCGGCAATTTTGCTGTATGAGGCGGTCAGACAGAGAAACTAAGCCCCGCAGGGGATGCCGTCATGGGCGAACGGCCCATGAACGGTGGAGATATCTATGAAGAAAAAGAACCGCGATACGGAGGAAAAACTGAATATTCAGACGCCGGCGGTCGCGGAGCCTGAGGAGGAAACCTACTCCCTGGAGGACATCATGCGGGAATTCGGCGGCTGGAGCAAGCAGCCCGAGCCGGAGCCGGAGCCGGAGCCCGAACCGGAGCCGGAACCCGAACCCGAACCGGAGCCCAAACCGGAGCCGAAGCCTGCGCCGGTGCTGCGCCCCGAATTCGGCAAAACGGAGCAGGGGGACGTCATGCGGGTGGCCGCTCCGGCGGAGGAGCCCCGGCAGAAGCCGTCCTTCAAGCTGGTGGACCTGTCGGGCGACACCATTCCCTTCCGAACCATCCGGGAGGAGGATCTGAAGGAGTCGGAACCGGAAACCAGGGCAGAGCCGGTGGAGATGCCGGAGGAGCCGGAGCCGGCGGAGCGGGATCCCGGACAGGCGCG
>JAEDJR010000257.1 GCA_016296235.1 Oscillospiraceae bacterium | reverse complement strand
AAAAATGCTCATCATGACACCTCCAGTATTTGTTTGGGTCAATTTCCGGAGCGGCAGGCTTTGTCTCGCCAAGGGGACAGCCGCACTCCGGGCAGTAGTCAGGCTGGTCCTGTGCGTTCGGCGGCGCCCAGCCGCAGAGCGTGCATCGCCCCTCCGCCGCCCATTGGGCTTTCTTCGGCTTCTGCTCTTTTACTTGTTTTTGCTCCCCCACTCTGATGGTGCGGCTTATGTCGGGAAAAGGATTCCCGCACTCCGGACAGAACTTGGGCGGATGCAGGGGATCCGCAGGATCCCAGCCACACCGAAAACAGCATCCGGGCGAAAATGTTTTAGCGTTTTCCGGTATCTCACCTTCTTTTGGAAAACAGCCCATTTTCCCCAGCCTTTCTTGTTCTTCCAACAGCCCGGGCGGGATAATGCCAAGCTGCCGGTTTTGATCAGAACTGTCCATCACGGCACCTCAGCGATAGATCCGATACAGGAAGGTGACCACGGCTGCTCTCGGGCAGGGCTCGTCCGGGGAGACGCTCATGCCCGTGTCATCCAGCAGAGAGGCGTCCACCGCCCAATCACGGGCCTCCTCGTACCAGCCGCTGCCGGTACCGCCGCAGGCCCGGTAGAGGAAGGTGGCGATATGGGCGCTGCTGCAGGTGGCGTCCGGGGAGAAGGTGGTAGCGGATGTTCCGGCAGTGATGCCCTGCTCCACCGCCCAGAGGACTGCCGTGTGGTAATAGGAGTCTGCGCGCACATCGGTAAACGGATTATCTGTGCGGGTCGGCTGGGGATTGCCGGCGGCCCGCCACAGGAAGGTCACTACCTGACCACGGGTGCAGGTAGTATCCGGCCCAAAGGTAGTGGCGCTGGTTCCTTTTGTCACATTGTTCTCATAGGCCCAGATCACCGGATCATAGTAATAGTCGCCTTCTTCCACGTCCTCAAATGGATTGGCAATGGGGGTTTTCAACTCATCAATGCCGCACACGGTACAAACTCCATCCACAAATGTATGACTGGCGGCGTTTCTGACCTCGTAGCAGATGCTGCATTCCTGCCAGTGGCTGGCGTCGTTGCGCATATCCACGAAGGTGTGAGTATGTTCCTGAACAGGATCGGACGCACCGCCTCCGCCGTAGCGGGCCTCGTGTTCATCCCATGTACTGGTGTCGCCGGCGGAGACCTTTGCCTCGTTCAGCTCAGCCACGGTCAGGGCAGAGCGCTGATCGTAAAAGAGGGCGGCGGAAGATGCGCCGTTGGTGACGTACCACCGGGTGCTGCCGGTAAACTTGCTGACGGTGATGCTGACCTGATTGCCCCCGGCGTTGCTCTTGACTTTGTAGATGTAATTCTCGCGGCCCATCGCCTGTGTGGTTGCGTTGGCCGACTCTGTACCAGTGCTGTCATAGGACAGCTTGATGGTCAACGGCCTTGTGGGAACAAACCCATTGCTTTTGCTGCCGCCCTCAAAGTAGGCGCGGGGCAGCCAGTCGTACTCGGGATCATCCAGCCTCTCATCAAAGTAACCGTCCCAGCCGGCTTTGCCGGACATACCGCCCTCGGTGTAGCCGGGGCCGTAGGGCTCAATGTCGGCAAAGAGGTATTTCATCATTTCTATGCCATCGTCATAGTTGTCGGCTAACCGCATCACCGCCCAGACCCAGTAAGCGGCCACGCTTCTGGGGTCGGTCACATCTACCACCTGCTTCAGCTCACTGAGGTTCCAGGGGGCCGGATCGGCAAGGGTAACGCTCTGATCCTGTGCCCATGCGCGGTCCGATGTGTTTTCGTCGTCCGTGCCGCCGGGAGTCGGGTTGTAGATCGTTCCCGGTGGGAGCTCGTATACCCCATCCGTTGCCGCCAGCGCGGTGGCGGACAGGGAAAACAGCATCACAAGGGCCAGCAAGAGAGCTGATGCTTTCTGTATCATTGTGTTCCGCTTCATATTGCTGTCTCCATTTCGTTTCAGCTAATACCGTCATATTGGGTGACGTTCCACAGCTCACTTCCATCAGACCCAAGGGTAAAGGTGATCTGCACATAGGCATCCTCCGTGGCCCACCAGCGGTAGATGGTGTTGT
>JAEDJR010000256.1 GCA_016296235.1 Oscillospiraceae bacterium | reverse complement strand
CGATGGCAAACCAGGTCCACCTGGCGTTGTTCATCTCCCGCTTGATGGCGCCGATAGCCGCAAAGCAGGGGGCGCACAGCAGGTTGAACACCAGGAAGGAATAGGCGGTGACGCCGGTGAAGGCGGCGGCCAGATTCTGGTAGACGGTCCCATCGCCGCCGGCATAAAGGATACCCATGGTGCCGACGATATTCTCCTTGGCCACAAGGCCGGTGATGGAGGCCACGGCGGCCTGCCAGTTGCCCCAGCCCAGAGGCTTGAAGATCCAGGCGATCACACCGCCGATGGAGGCCAGGATGGAGCAGTCGATCTCCTCCTCAGACAGCATACGGAAGGCGCCGTCCACCCAGCCGAAGTAGGTGGTGAACCAGACCAGAATGGTGGAAAGCAGGATGATGGTGCCGGCCTTCTTGATAAAGCTCCAGCCCCGCTCCCACATGCTGCGCAGGACATTGCCCACCGTGGGCAGGTGGTAAGCGGGCAGCTCCATGACAAAGGGTGCAGGCTCGCCGGAAAACATCCGGGTCTTTTTCAGCATGATGCCGGAGAGGATGATGGCGGCCATGCCGATAAAGTAAGCGGAGGTGGCCACCCATGCGCTGCCGCCGAAGATGGCGCCGGCGATCATGGCGATAAAGGGCACCTTTGCGCCGCAGGGGATAAAGGTGGTGGTCATAATGGTCATGCGGCGGTCCCGCTCGTTTTCAATGGTACGGGAGGCCATAACACCGGGCACACCGCAGCCGGTGCCGATGAGCATGGGAATAAAGCTCTTGCCACTGAGACCGAACTTCCGGAACACGCGGTCCAGAACGAAGGCGATACGGGCCATGTAGCCGCAGGCCTCCAGGAAGGCCAGGAGCAGGAACAGCACCAGCATCTGGGGCACGAAGCCCAGGACGGCGCCCACGCCGGCCACGATGCCGTCAAGGATCAGGCCGCTGAGCCATTCGGCAGCCTTGGCTTTCTCCAAAAGATTTCCGATCAGGACAGGAATACCGGGCACCCAGACGCCGTACGCCGCCGGGTCAGGTTCCTCGCCGTAGCTCTCTACCGTTGCCAGAGCCGCCTGATAATCCTCCAGGGAGGCTGTTTCCTCCGTGATCGCCAGGGTCTCCTCATCCTCGATCTCCACGATAAAATCGCCGGTGGGTGCGGAGCCGTTTTCTTCCACATAGGCGTCGTAGGCGTCCACGATCAGCGCCGCGTCGCCGTATTCTTCGGCCGCTTCACCATAAGCAGCGGAGCCGATGCCCAGCAGGTGCCAGCCGTCGCCGAACAGGCCGTCATTGGCCCAGTCGGTGGCCGCGGTGCCGATGGTCACCATGGAGATGTAGTACACCAGGAACATGATCACCGCGAAGATGGGCAGGCCCAGCCAGCGGTTGGTGACGATCCTGTCGATCTTGTCGGAGTTGGAGAGTTTGCCCGTGGACTTTTTCCTGTAGCAGCGCTTGATGAGCTCGCCGATATAGATATAGCGCTCGTTGGTGATGATGGACTCCGCGTCGTCGTCCAGCTCCTCCTCGGCGGCGGCGATGTCCGCCTCGATATGGTTCAGCAGTTCTTCCTTCAGGTTCAGCTGCTCCAGGACCTTGTCGTCCCGCTCGAAGATCTTGATGGCATACCAGCGCTGCTGCTCCTCCGGCAGATCATGCACGGCCGCCTCCTCGATATGGGCGATGGTGTGCTCCACCGGGCCGGAGAAGGTGTGCATGGGGACAGTCTTGCCGTTTTTGGCCGCGTCGATGGCGGCCTCGGCGGCGTCCATGATGCCGTCGCCCTTCAGGGCGGAGATCTCAACAACCTTGCAGCCCAGCGCCCGGGAGAGCTCCTGGGTGTCGATCTTGTCGCCGTTCCTGCGCACGATATCCATCATGTTGATGGCCGCCACAACGGGAATGCCCAGCTCGGTCAGCTGGGTGGTCAGGTAAAGGTTGCGCTCCAGATTGGTGCCGTCGATGATGTTCAAAATAGCGTCGGGGCGCTGGCCGATCAGGTAATTGCGGGCCACGACCTCCTCCAGAGTGTAGGGGGACAGGGAGTAGATGCCGGGCAGGTCGGTGATGGTCACATCACTGT
>JAEDJR010000064.1 GCA_016296235.1 Oscillospiraceae bacterium | reverse complement strand
GGGAGCCTTGGTGCGGTTGTCTTTTGTGCATGTTGCGAATTTTGCGACAGGCCCCTTTTGCGGCTGTATTCCGGTCTGTTCAGTCGTCCAGAAGCACCGCGCCGTCCTCCATCCGCAGGCCCGCGCCATAGAAGGCCGTGACCGCCCGGATGAAGTATTCCACGTCCCGGCTGCCTGCCGTTTCAAAGCAGGAGTGCATGGCCAGCTGGGCCATGCCGATGTCCACGGTGGAAACGCCCACCTTGGTGTTGGCAATGTTTCCCAGGGTCGAGCCGCCGGCCTGGTCGGGGCGGTTGGAATAGTGCTGCACCGGCACACCGGCCCGGCGGCACAGCTCGGAGAACACGGCGGAGGAAAGGCCGTCGGTGGCGTAGCGGGGAGAATGCTTGATGACCACGCCGCCGTTGAGCACCGGGGCCTCGTTGGCGTCGGCCAGCTCGGGATGGTTGGGATGCACGCCGTGACCGTTGTCGCAGGAGAGCATCATGCTCTGGGTCAGCAGGCGGCGAAGATCCAGTCCCCGGGCCTGGCAGATGGCCTGCAGGGTATCCGGCAGGAACATGCTCTCGGCGCCCTGCTTGGTGCCGGAGCCGATTTCTTCGTTGTCAAACACCGCCAGCACCGGAATTTCCTCCGTTTCCGTGGCCATCAGGAAGCCCTGGGCGCAGGCGAACACGCAGGCCAGGTCGTCCAGCCGGGGCGCCGAGACGAATTCGCCCTCCGGCCCCCAGACCGTGCCGGGCTGGTTGTTATAGACAAACAGATCCGTGGCCAGAATGTCCTCCGGGGCACAGCCGGCCTTGTCCGCCAGTTCCCGCCGGAAGGCGCCCTTTGCGTCGGAGCCGCCGAAGAGGGGCTGCAGATCCCGGGCGGGATCGTATTTGGCGCCGTTGTTGGCCTCCCGGTTCAGGTGGATGGCCACGTTGGGAATCAGCACGGAATCCTTTTCCAGATCCACCAGGCGGGTTTCAATGCGGCTGCCCTGCTTCACCAGCACCCGGCCGGCCACGCTCAGAGGGCGGTCCAGCCAGCTGGCGTTGAGCATGCCGCCGTAGCGCTCCACGGACAGGCGGGTATAGGCCCCGGCCAGCTCGGCGTGGTCGCGGACGCGGAAGCAGGGGGAATCGGAATGGCTGCCGGTCAGCAGAAAGCCCCGGGGCTGTCCCTTTGGAATGCGGAAGGCAATCAGAGACGAACCGCTGCGGACGGTATAGTATTTGCCGCCGGCCTCCAGCTCCGAGCTGCCCTCGGGCAGGCGGACATAGCCGGATTCCTCCAGCATCCGGGACAGGGTGTGAACCGCGTGGAAGCAGTCAGGGCTCTTTTCGATATAATGCAGCAATGAATGTAACATGACACAACCTCATTTTTCCTGAATTTTACCCATTCAGTATATCACAATTTTCCCGAATGTGATATACTACATTCAGAAAAGGAGGGAAACTATGGATCCTATCTATGTCACCGGACACCGCAATCCGGATACAGACTCCATCGTGGCGGCCATCGCCTACGCCGCCCTGCGCAACTCCCTGGGCGACCGGGAGTATGTGGCTGCCCGGCTGGGCCACATCAGCGACGAAACCCACCGGATTCTGGAACGTTTTGATTTTCAGCCGCCGGTCAAGCTCATCACCATGCGGACCCAGGTTCGCGACCTGGACTATGATATGCCCCCGGCCCTCAACGCCGGCGTGACCATCTCCCGGGCCTGGGAGGCCCTGCAGGCCAACCGGAACATCCCCGGCATTCCCGTCACCGACGAGGACGGCCATCTCTTCGGCATGGTTTCCCCTGCCGAAATCGCCAACTTTGACATGGAGGTCACCGCCAAGGCCCAGGTGGAGGAGATCCCGGTGTTCAATCTGCTGAGCGTCCTGGAGGGCCAGATTCTCAACGAAAACGGCAACCTGGTGGATACGGTTTCCGGCGAAGTGACCATCGCCCTGCCCCAGACCCGGGAGAGCCTGCTGTTCCGGGAGGCAAATTCCATTGTCATCTGCGGCAACCAGCCGGAAATGGCCCGCCGGGCCATCGAAATGGGCGTCAGCTGCCTGATTGTCTGCCAGGCGGAGCTGCCGGAGGAGCTGCGGAGAATTCCCACCCGCACCTGCATCATCTCCACGCCCTTTGACGCCGTGCGCACCGCCCGGTTCATCTATCACGCCACCCCCGTGGACCGCATCTGCCGCAGGGACGACCTGGAGTGCTTCCACCTGGACGATTTCCTGGACGATGTGCGGGAAGTGGTCTCCAAGAGCCGCCACCGCAACTACCCCATTCTGGACGAAAACGAAAAAGTCGTGGGCACCCTGTCCCGCTTCCATCTGCTGCGTCCCCGGCGCAAGCGGGTGGTGCTGGTGGACCACAACGAGGTCTCCCAGTCCGTTCCCGGCCTGAGCCAGGCCGAAATCATGGAAATCATCGACCACCACCGTCTGGCCGACATCCAGACCACCAATCCCATCTATGTCCGCAACGAAGTGGTGGGCTCCACCTCCACCATCATCGCCGGCATGTACCAGGAAAAGGGTCTGATGCCCTCCGGCAAGCTGGCGGGCCTCCTGGCCGCCGCCATTTTGTCCGACACCGTCATGTTCAAATCCCCCACCTCCACGGATCGGGATCGCCGCATGGCTGAGCGCATGGCCCGCATTGCCGGCGTGCAGCTGGACGAGCTGGGGCAGTTCATCTTCTCGGAAAACACCAACATGTCCAAGCCCGCCGAGGAGCTGATCCTCACGGACTTCAAGGAGTTCCACATCGCCGAGCACACCCTGGCCGTCAGCCAGGTCACCTGCGTGGATTCGGAGAAGCTCCTGACCCGCCGGGATGAGTTCCTGGCCGTCATGGACCGGCTGCGGACCGAGCGGGATTACAGCATGCTGATCCTCATGCTCACCGATGTGCTGGTGGAGGGCTCCCATCTGCTGTATCTGGGCGACGAGGACATCTTCCGTCAGGCCTTCAGCACGGAGCTGAAGGATCACGCCTGCTTCCTGCCCGGCGTGGTATCCCGGAAAAAGCAGGTCATTCCCATGCTCACCGCTCTGTGGGGCTGAGGCTTGGAAGGATACGCATATAACCGTCTGTCCGACCGGCTGCGGGAGCGGTTCGGCTGCAAGGTCTACAAGCTGGCCCTGGACGGCGGCATGACCTGTCCCAACCGGGACGGCACCCTGGGCTGCGGCGGGTGCACCTTCTGCGCCGGAGACGGCAGCGGCGCTTTTGCCCAGAGCGGAGATTCCGTCTGGGCGCAGATCGAAGCCGCCAAGGCCCGGGTGGCCGGGAAGATCAAGGGCGGGACATACATCGCCTACTTTCAGAATTTCACCAACACCTATGCCCCAGTCGCCTATCTGGAGCCCCTGTTCCGTGCTGCCATCTCTCACCCCGAGGTGGCGGTGCTGTCCATCGCCACCCGGCCCGATTGCCTGCCCGACGAGGTTCTGGCGCTTCTGGCGGAGCTGAACCGGGAAAAGCCCGTTTGGGTGGAGCTGGGCCTGCAGACCATCCACCCGGCCACCGCCCGGGCCATCCGCCGGGGCTACGAGCTGCCGGTCTACGACCGGGCCGTCTCCAGTCTCCATGACCGTGGGCTGGAGGCCGTCACCCATGTGATTCTCGGTCTGCCGGGAGAGAGCCGGGCGCAGATGCTGGAAACCGTCCGCTATGCTGGCCAATGCACCGACGGCATCAAGCTGCAGCTTCTGCACGTCCTGCGGGGCACGGATCTGGCCGTGGACTACGCCGCCGGAGCCTTCCGGACGCTGGAGCTGGAGGAATACTGTGATCTGATCCTGGACTGCCTGCGAATCCTGCCTCCGGAGGTGGTAATCCACCGGCTCACCGGCGACGGGGCCAAAAAAGATCTGATCGCGCCTCTGTGGAGCGCCGACAAAAAGCGGGTGCTGAACACCCTGACTCTTAAAATGAAAGAAGCCCATCTCCGGCAGGGAGAATGGGCCTGCGCACAGATTGACAATGGACGTATCCGCTGCGCGGATGATTTGAAATAATGCGCGCAGCCCCTCGTGCCCCCTCTACAGGGGGCACAAGGACTGCGAAGCAGCCAATAGAATCATCCGCGAAGCGGATACCTTCATTGTCAATTGTCAATTGTCAATTTTCAATTTTCAATTGTCAACTCAAAGACAAACCCCAATTTGCCAAACAGACAAGCGCGCTTCTTTCCTTCGCAAGGCCCCCTGTGTAGTGGTGATCCTACACAGGGGGCCTTCTTTCTGTTTTGCAGTCTTTCGAACATTGCAGTCCCTTCTGGTTCTATGCCCGGGTTTTTCTCAGGCAGAAGGTCACGGCGAAGAACGCCGCCAGATACAGACTGATGACCGCGCCCGTGGAGCAGCCCAGGTAATAGCTGGTCGCCAGTCCCAGAACGCCGGCCAGCAGCGCTCCCAGGACGGAGAACAGATGGTATTCCCGCAGGTTCCGGGCGATATTCCGCGAAGCCGCCGCCGGCAGCACCAGCAGGGAGTTGATGACCATCAATCCCACCCAGCTCATGGCCAGGGTCACCACCACGGCGATGGACACGGTGAAGAGCGTCTCATAGCCCCGCACCGGGATGCCCCGGGAGGATGCCAGCTGGGGATGTACCGCCGTCAGGGCCAGCCGGTTGGAGGCCAGCACCCACAGCACGGCAACCAGCGCCAGCACCAGGGCCAGCAGTCCGATCTCCCCCGGCGTCACGGAGAGAATATCGCCGATGAGGTATTTGTTGAACTTGGTGAAGCTGCTGCCGTTCATGGTGGCGATGAAAATACCCAAGGCCACCGCCGTGGAGGAAAAGACGCTGATGATGGTCTCGGCGGCCTGGGAGGTTCTGCCCCGCACATAGGAAAACAGCAGCGCGAAGGCCACGGCCAACGCCACGGCCCAGGCCATGGGCAGGGCCGATCCGCACAGCACGCCGATGGCGATGCCCGTGAACCCGGAATGCCCCAGGGCGTCGGAGAAGAAGCTCAGCTTTCCCGTGACGGTCATGGTGGACAGAAGGCCAAACAGCGGCCCCATGAGCAGCACCGCCAGGAGGGCATTCTTCATGAAATTCATGGACAGCCATTCCAGGGAAAGGCCGTCCAGCAGCGCATACCAAAGACTCATGGCCGTCTCCCTCCCATCCGGAACGCCTGCAGGAATTCCTCGGAGGACAGAACCTCCAGGGGCGTTCCCTTCTTCAGAATTTTGTGGGACAGCAGCACCACCCGGTCGCAGTAGCGCTCCAGCATGGAGAAATCGTGGGTGGTCATGAGGATGGACAGATCGCAGGTGCGGCGGATTTCGTCCAGCATGTCCATGAGCAGCTCCATGCCCTCCACATCCACGCCGGACAGCGGCTCGTCCAGAATCAGCAGCTGGGGCATGGGCTCCAGGGCCAGAGCCAGGAGCACCCGCTGCACCTCACCGCCGGACAGGTCGCCGATGCGCTTGTCGATCAGAGCTTCACCGTGAACCCGGGCCAGGCACGCCAGCACGGTCTGGCGGAAGGCCTTTTTGACCGGCAGGAAGGCAGGACGCCGGTTCAGGCAGCAGGCAAACAGATCCAGGACGCTGATGGGGTCCCCCCGGTCAAAGCCGGGGCTCTGGGGCACATACCCGATGCGCAGCTTCTCCGTGCCGCCCCCGGCGGGAGAAAAGGTGATGCTGCCGGTATAGTCCCGCTGGCCCAGGATGGACTTAATCAGGGTGGACTTGCCCGCTCCGTTGGGGCCGATGAGGGCCACGATCTGGCCGCAGTGCATATGCAGGTTGATATCCTCCAGCACCGGCTCCTGGCCGAACCGGACGGACAGGTGCTCAATTTTCAGGCAGCAGGCGTCCTGACAGCTGCCCGCGTGGAAATGGCTGTGTTTCATTGCAGCGCCTCTTTCAACGTGTCAAAGTTGGCCTTCATGGCTTCAAAATAATCACTGCCGCCCATGGCCATGTCCAGCACGCCCACAGACACGCCGGTTTCCGCCCGGATCACCGAGGCCGCGCCGACGGAGCCGTTGGCCTCCACAAAGACGGCGGGCAGCCGGTTTTCCCGCACCAGGGCAATAATCTCCGTCAGGTCCGCCGCCGAGGCTTCGCTGCCGGCTTCCTCCTCCACAGCCGCCAGAATCTCCAGGTCAAAGGCCTCCGCCAGATAGCCGAAGCCGTCGTGGAAGGTGACGAGCTTCCGGCACTGCAGATCGGACAGGGCCGCCTGGCCATAGGCCTCCAGCTCCGCCAGGCGCGCCTTCAATTGGTCGGTGTTGGCGCGGAAGGTCTGCTCATGCTGTGGATACAGCGCCGTCAGTCCGGCGCAGAGATTCTCCGCCATCTGCGCCGCCCGGGCCGGGTCCAGCCAGATATGGGGGTCGTCCTCCCCCTCCAGCTGCCGCAGGGCAATCCCCTGGGAGCAGTCCACGGTGGTCTCGGCCGCCGCCAGGGCATCGGACATAAATTCCTCCAGACCCGCGCCGGAAATCAGGACGGCCCGGCTCTTTTCCACGGTTTCCATCTGCCGCACAGACAGGGAATAGTCGTGGAGGCAGGAAACCGAATCTGTGATTACCTGGCTCACCGCCACATCGGTGCCCTCGGCAATGGCCCGGGCAAATTGGGCCACCGGCCCGGTGGTGGCAGCCACACCGCCGGACTGTGCCGGCGCGGCTGCGCAGGCGCTCAGCAGGAATACCGCAAGAATTGCGGCGAACAGTCTTTTCATATGGTATTTGATCGCTCCCGAAAAACAGATTTCCGCTTTAGTATACGGCAGTTTTCCGGAAAAAGCAATGGAAATCCGCTTTGCTCTGCCAAACGAGCCCTCTCTTGCATTTTTCCGGTTTCTTTTGTATAATATTCCCGATTTAACGGAAAGGAGACGCTTCGTTTTGGAACATCAAAAGACGCCGGGCGCGCTCCGTCATGTCTGGCCCAACCTCAGGGGCTATGGCGGATGGACCGTGGCCTCGGTGGTTTTTATCTCTCTGGAGGTGCTTCTGGAGGTGCTGATTCCGCTGCTTATGGCGGTAATTGTGGACGGCGGCCTCTATCGCAAGGAGGTTTTTGCCCTGCAGCAGTGGTTTGACCCCGCACTGGTGGCCAATCAGACCCGGTTTGTGCTGACCGTTGGCCTGATGATGATCGTCACCGCCGGGCTGTCCCTGACCTGCGGCGTCATCAGCGCCCGGGCTGCGGCAGTGGCCAGCCAGGGCTTCGCAAAGAACCTGCGCAACGCCCTGCTGGAGAAGATTCAGTCCTTCTCCTTCGCCAACACCGACCATTTCTCGGCGTCCAGCCTGATTACCCGCGCCACCACGGATGTCAACACCGTCCGCAACACCATGCAGCAGGTCATCCGTTCCATGTTTCGCGCCCCCTTTATGGTCATCATGTCCTCCACCATGGCGCTTCTGATCGCGCCCCATCTGGCCGCCATTTTCCTGCTGGCCATTCCCATCATGGGCGTCACCCTTGGCGTGCTCATGGCCATCGGCCAGCCCCGGTTCCGGGCCATGCTCCGGCGGATGGACGGCATGAACCATGCAGTCCAGGAAAATCTGGTCTCCATCCGGGTGGTCAAGGCCTTTGTCCGGGGCCATTACGAAGCTGACCGCTTCTCCGACACAGCCCAGGAGCTGCGCCATGCCCAGCTGGCCTCCTCCCGACTGTTCACCCTGTCCGGCCCCATTCAAATGGTGGTCATGTGGGGCTGCACCATCATCCTGCTACTTCTGGGCGGGCAGGAAATCCTGTTTGAGAAAACCGGGCTCGGCACCGGTGAGCTTATGAGCCTGGTGTCCTATACCTCCCAGGCTGTCTCCTCCCTGGCCATGATCTCCTGGCACATCATGGCCATCTCCCGCACCCAGGCCTCCCTGGTGCGCATCAACGAGGTTCTGGACGAGAAAACCGACATCGCCGACGGGCCCTCCGACGCGCCGGTGGCCGACGGCAGTGTGGACTTCGACGACGTGTGCTTCAGCTACACCGGCGATCCGGACAAGCTGGCGCTGCGCCATATCGACCTGCACATCCGCAGCGGAGAAACCATCGGCGTCATCGGCGGCACCGGCGAGGGCAAATCCACCCTGGTCAGCCTGATTCCCCGGTTTTACGACACCCTCTCCGGCACCGTCCGGGTGGGCGGCCGGAACGTCCGGGACTACACCCTGGAGAACCTGCGCAGCGGCGTGTCCATGGTGCTGCAGAACGGCTCCCTGTTTTCCGGCACCATCGCCGAAAATCTGCGCTGGGGCGATCCCAACGCATCAGACGAGGCCCTGCGGCAGGCCTGCGCCATTGCCCGGGCCGACGAGTTCATCGACCGCTTCCCCGACGGCTACGACACCGTTCTGGAGCAGAATGCCGCCAATCTCTCCGGCGGCCAGCGGCAGCGGCTGCGCATTGCCCGGGCCATTGTCAAAAACCCGAAAATCCTGATCCTGGACGACTCCACCTCCGCCGTGGATATGGCCACCGACGAGCACATCCGCCGCGCCCTGGCCTCCGCCATGCCCGGCGTCACCAAGATTATCATCGCCCAGCGCATTGCCTCGATCCTGGTCTGCGACCGGATTGTGGTTCTGGATCAGGGCAGCCTCTCCGACGTGGGCACCCACCAGGAGCTGCTGGCCCGCAGCCGGATTTATCAGGAGGTCTATTACAGCCAGATGCAGGAGGAGGCCGCCCATGCCCAGAGTTGAACTGCGCAACTACCGCAAAGCCCAGACGCCCCTGCGCACCCTGTGGCGGCTGTTCCGGTATTTCCAGCACTGCCGGGTGATCCTGGTGTGCGCCGTGGTTTCCATTTTCCTCTACTCCGCCGCCACCATCGGCGCGTCCTATATGATGAAGCCACTGGTCAACGTCCTGGAGGCCTCCGGTCTGGCCCCCAGCGAGGCCTACGCCAAGTACATCGCCCTGTTGGCCGGTCTGGCGGTGCTCTATTTCCTCAGCGCCCTGACCAACTACCTGCTGAACCGGCTGATGCTGGAAAGCTGCACCGTGATTCTTCTGCACCTGCGGCGGGATCTGTTCTCCAAAATGCAGCGTCTGCCCGTTGGGTACTTCGACTCCAACACCAACGGCAGCCTGATGAGCTACTACACCAACGACATCGAGGCCACCTCCGAGCTGCTGCAGCACAGCATCACCCAGATGCTGATCTCCGTCACCTCCCTGGCGGGCACCATTCTCATGATGCTGGCCCTGTCCATGAAGCTCTTTGCCATCATGGTGGTGCTGGGGGCCATTGTGGTGCTGCTGGTGAAAACCACCACCCGGATCAGCGGCAAAAGCTACCGGGCCCAGCAGAAGCACGCTGCCGCCGTCAACGGTTATATCGAGGAAATGATCGCGGGGCAGAAGGATATCAAGGTTTTTACCCACGAAAAGCAGGTTATGGCCGGCTTTTATCCCGTCAACGACGCCCTGTGTGCCGCCTCCACCCGGGCCACCACCGTGACCAACGTCCTGGGGCCCATCCTCAACAACCTTTCCCACACCTTCTACGCCATCACCTGCGCATTGGGCGTGCTGCTGCTGTCCGGCGAGGAGGCCGGCGGCATTCTCATCGCGTTTCTGCAGTACATCCGCAATTTCTCCACCCGGGTCAGCCAGATTTCCGAGCAGTTCAACTCCATCATGCTGGCTCTGGCCGGTGCGGAGCGGATCTTCGCCGTGCTGGATACGCCATCCGAGGTGGACGAGGGCGCCGTCACGCTGGAGCGCCGGGGCCAGGAATACCACTGGGTTCTGGCCGACGGCAGCCAGGTTCCCCTGCGGGGCGACGTGCGGTTCCACAACGTGGACTTTGCCTATGAGCCGGATAAGCCCGTGCTGCGGGATCTGTCCCTCTATGCCAAGCCCGGGCAGAAAATCGCCTTTGTGGGCTCCACCGGCGCAGGCAAAACCACCATCACCAACCTGATCAACCGGTTCTACGACATCCAGGCCGGCTCCATCACCTACGACGGCATCGATGTCCGGGACATCAAAAAGGACGATCTGCGCCGCTCCCTGGGTATGGTGTTGCAGGATACCCACCTGTTCACCGGCACGGTCATGGAGAATATCCGCTACGGCCG
>JAEDJR010000063.1 GCA_016296235.1 Oscillospiraceae bacterium | reverse complement strand
TGCTTGTCGATACAACCCCCAGTCAGCTTCGCTGACAGCCCCCTGTGGAGGGGGCACGAGGGTGAAAGCATTTTTAGTATGAGCAAAGCAAAAAGCGAGCGTATCCCGCTCCTGTTAAGGAGTACGGATGCGCTCGCCGGCGTTTTGGGTTACGCCATTTTTGTTTTCAGATCATTCAGGCGGTTCAGGGCTTCATAGAGGGTCTCGTCCTTCTTGGCGAAGTGGACGCGGACGATGTCGTTGACGTTCTCCTTAAAGAAGGAGGTGCCGGGGACACAGGCCACGCCGACCTTGGCGGCCATCTGTTCGCAGAATTCCACATCGGTCTGGCCGGGCTTCAGGTACTGGCCGATGTTGGCCAGCACGAAGTAAGCGCCCTGGGGATCGGTGTATTCCATGCCCATGGCGGTGAGGCCGTCGGTGAAAAGCTTCTTCATGTGGGCGTAGTGGGCGCCGAATTCCTCGTAGTAGCTGTCGGGCATATCCAGACCCACCACAGCTGCCTCCATCAGGGGAGAGGGCGCGCCCACGGTGTTGAAGTCGTGGAACTGCTTGATCTTGTCCATGATGGGCTGGGGGGCGATGGCGTAGCCCAGCCGCCAGCCGGTGATGGAGTAGGTCTTGGACAGGGAGCTGCAGGACACCGTGCGCTCCCACATGCCGGGCAGGCTGTTCATGTAGACGTGCTTGCGGCCGTCGTAGATGATGTGCTCGTAGACCTCGTCCATGATGGCGTAGACATCATATTGGATGCACAGGTCGGCGATGGTTTTCAGCTCGTCGTAGGTAAACACCTTGCCGCTAGGGTTGGAGGGGTTGCAGATGAGGATGGCCTTGACGCCCTGCTTGAAGGCGTCCTCCACAACCTGGGGATCGAAGTCAAAGGTGGGCGGCACCAGAGGAATGAACACCGGCTCACAGTCGGCGAAAATGGTCTGGGCACGGTAGTTCTCAAAATAGGGGGAGAACATGGCGATTTTGTCGCCGGGATTGGTCAGGGCGAAGATGGTGTCCACCATGGCCTCCGTGGAGCCGATGGTGATGACCATATCCGTGTCGGGATCCAGGGTGCGGCCCATAAACCGGCCGGCCTTCCGGGCCAGCGCCTGGCGGAAGTTGGGCGCGCCCATGGTGATGGGGTACTGATGAGGGCCCAGCGCGCTGACTTCGGCCAGACGGTCGGTCAGAGCTTTGGGAGGGTCAAAATCCGGAAAGCCCTGGGCCAGGTTGATGGCGTTGTTGGCTATGGCAATCCGCGTCATGCGGCGGATAACGGAATCGGTGAATTGGGCGCATTTTCTGCTCATTGGCTGCATAGTTCAGGACCTCCCGGGTGATAAAAGATTGCTACTACTTTAACGCATAAAATGAGAAAAGTCAACAGCTAATCTGTACGATCCCTGCCTCCACCAGCTTTTGCAGGGACATGAGGATGCCCAGCTTCGCGTGGTACCAGGTCAGACCGCCCTGGAAGTAGACGGCGTAGGGCGGACGGATGGGGCCGTCGGCGGAAAGCTCGATGGAGGAGCCCTGGACAAAGGCGCCGGCGGCCATGACCACCTCGGCGTCGTAGCCGGGCATGGCCCAGGGCACCGGGGTCACATAGCTGTCCACCGGCGCAGCCGCCTGGATGCCCTGACAGAAGGCCAGCATGGCCTCGGGGCTGCCCAGCTCCACGGCCTGGATGATGTCGTGGCGGCTCTCGGTGCCGTTGGGGATGACCCGGAAGCCCAGACGCTCATAGAGGTTGGCGGCGAAGATGGCGCCCTTCAAAGCGCCGGCCACCACTGTGGGAGCCAGGAAGAAGCCCTGGTACAGCTGGGGCAGCAGTCCCAGGTTGGCGCCCACCTCCTGGCCGAGACCGGGGGCCGAGAGCCGGTAGGCGCAGCGCTCCACGCAGTGCTTCGTGCCGCAGATATAGCCGCCGATGGGGGCCAGACCGCCGCCGGGGTTTTTGATGAGGCTGCCCACAATCATGTCGGCTCCCACGTCGGAGGGCTCGATGGTCTCCACGAATTCGCCGTAGCAGTTGTCCACCATGACCAGAACGTCGGGCTTGATGGACTTGCAGAAGGCGATCAGCTCTCCGATCTGCTGCACGGAGAAGGAAGGCCGGGTGGCGTAGCCCTTGGAGCGCTGGATGGTAATCAGCTTGGTTTTTTCGTGGATGGCCCTGCGGATGTTCTCGTAATCAAAGCTGCCGTCGGGCAGCAGATCCACCTGCCGGTAGGAGACGCCGTATTCCTTCAGGGAGCAGGGGGACTCCCGGATGCCGATGACCTCCTCCAGTGTGTCATAGGGGCCGTCTGCGGGGCTGAGCAGCTCATCGCCGGGCAGCAGGTTGGCGGACAGGGCCACGGCCAGGGCGTGGGTGCCGCAGGTGATCTGGGGACGTACCAGGGCGGCTTCGGTGTGGAAGGTGTCGGCGTAGACCTGTTCCAGCCGTTCCCGGCCCACATCGTCATAGCCATAGCCCGTGGTGGCGGCAAAGCAGGCGGCGCTGATTTTGTTCTTCTGCATGGCCTGCAGAACCTTCAGCTGGTTGTACTCCGCCACCTGGTCGATGGCGTCAAACCGCGGGCGCAGGGATTCCAGAATTTTCTCTCCAAATTCATAAACCTGGGACGCAATGCCCACGGATTCATACATTTTCTGCATAGTTGATCCTCTTTTTTTGAAAAATAGCAGTATAAGAGTAGCGCAAAACCGGACGGCTGTCAAGTAGGGGCGGCTGATAGCCGACACCAAGTGGGCGGCTGATAGCCGCCCCTACTTGTGCGTTCCATCTGATTATGATATGATAATGATAAATAGAGAGGCGGCGAGGGATATGAGACGTCCGATTTGTTATGTGGTTGGAGCAGGCGAGGACTATGGCCTGGATTTTGTGCCCCGGGATGGGGATATGGTCATTGCGGCCGACGCAGGATACCGGCGGCTGAAGGCGGCCGGGCTGCAGCCTCAAATTGTGGTGGGAGATTTTGATACCTTAGGTGCGCCGCCGGCCGGTGAGAAGGTAGTGACGCTCCCCAAAATCAAGGACGTCACGGACACCTGGGCGGCCATCCAACTGGGTCTGGAGCGGGGCTGCCGCAGCTTTGCACTCTACGGCTGCACCGGTGGCCGGTTTGAGCATACCCTGGCCAACCTTCAGATTGTGGCGGATCTGGCCGCCAGAGGGATGGAGTGCCGCCTCCTTGACAAAACCCAGGTCATCACGGCGATCTGCGACGGTACGTTGTCCTTTGGGCCGGAATGCCGCGGCTTTGTGTCCGTGTTTTCCCATTCGGACGTCTGTACCGGCGTGACCATCCGCGGCATGAAATATGAGCTGGAGCACGCAGAGCTGACCAATCGGTTCCCTCTGGGCGTGAGCAATGAATTTCTGGGCGTGCCCGGCAGGGTAACGGTGGAAAAAGGTACGCTGTTTGTGGTTTTCGATCGGAAATATTCAGCCCAATTTTAGAAAAAAGTTCGAAATTTCATTGACATTTCTCCGCGATTGCAATACAATAATACCAGAGATCCGGTAGGCAAGGCTACCGCAGGGATATGGGTTGCTGCCGCGAAGCAGTGGAGACACTGCCAGTTGGTTTGAGCAGGCGACATCGAAGCACAAGGTGTCATCTAATGCAATTTCACGCCCTGCGATGCTGAAGCTCAGACGGTGCAGGCAGCAAAGAACATGCGCCCCGTGCCGTCGGCACGGGTTTTTTTCATGGAAAGTTGAGGTGAAACAGCATGGACGCAGACAGAAGTAGCGGCACAGACTTGGGCCGACGAACCATGGCGTCCGGCTGGGACGCTGGCCTTTGAGGCCCGGGCTTGTGTCTCGCTCCTGTCAAAGAAACTTTGAAAAGGAGGAAACACAATGCAGGAAAGAACTGTCATTCTCGAACAAACCATTGTGAAGCTGGCGGAGGCGAAGAAATACGCGTCGCTGCGGGACTTTCTGGCAACGCTCAATCCCGCCGACATTGCCGAGGCCTTCGGCCAGCTGTCTGAACAGGCGCTGCCCCTGGCATTCCGCCTGCTGCCCAAGGAGCTGGCGGCGGAAACCTTCGTGGAAATGGAGCCGGACCAGCAGGAAATTCTGATCCGTGGCTTCTCCGACCTGGAGCTGAAGGCTGTGGTGGAGGAGCTGTATGTGGACGACGCCGTCTCCCTGGTGGAGGAGATGCCGGCCAATGTGGTCTCCCGGATTCTGGCCCAGGCGGATCCGGACACCCGGAAAATGATTAACGAGATTCTCCAGTATCCCGAGGACAGCGCCGGCTCCGTCATGACCACGGAGTTTGTGGAGCTGCAGGGCTCCATGACCGCCGGGGAAGCCATCGACCATATCCGGAAGGTCGGCGTGGACAAGGAAACCATCAATACCTGCTATATCACCGGCAGAACCCATAAGCTCAAGGGCGTGGTTTCCATCCGCTCCCTGATTCTGGCTGCGCCGGAAACGCCCTGCTCGGCGCTGATGTCCCCCAGCGTGGTCTCGGTCAACACCCTGGAGGATCAGGAGGCCGTGGCCCAGATGTTTGCCAAATATGATTTCAATGCGCTGCCCGTGGTGGACGGCGACAACCGGCTGCTGGGCATCGTCACCGTAGACGACGCCATGGATATTCTGGAGGCGGAAACCACGGAGGACATGGAAAAGATGGCCGCCATCACGCCTTCCGACCGGCCCTACCTGGCCACCGGCGTCTTTGCCACCTGGCGGAACCGGATCCCGTGGCTGCTGCTTCTGATGATCTCCGCATCCCTGACCGGCATGGTCATCACCCGGTTTGAAAACTCCCTGGTGGCCTGTTCGGCGCTGCTGGCCTATATTCCCATGCTCATGGACGCCGGCGGCAACTCCGGCTCCCAGACCTCCGTGACGGTCATCCGCGGCCTGTCCCTGCAGGAGCTGGAGTTTGGGGATCTGCTCCGGGTCATGTGGAAGGAATTCCGGGTGGCCATCCTGTGCGGCGTGACCATGTCGGCGGTGACCTTCCTGAAGATCCTGCTGCTGGACCGTGAGGACCTGCTGGTGGCTTTATCGGCCGCTCTGGCCCTGCTGTTTACGGTCATGGTGGCCAAGCTGGTGGGCTGTATGTTCCCCATGCTGGCCAAAAAGGTGGGCTTTGACCCGGCAGTCATGGCCAGCCCCTTTATCACCACCATTGTGGATGTGCTCTCCCTGCTGATCTATTTCCTGCTGGCTTCCATGCTCCTGGGACTGTGAGCCTGGAACAGGAAAAACGCACCGGTAGCAAAATGCGCGAAGGCTCCCCTGCAACTGCAGGGATACTTGGTACCTTAACCCCGGGTTGGCACTAAGCCTTTGCCCTGCGCTTTGCTTGTGCAAAGGCAAGTGCCTGCCCAACCGCTGCGGTCGCTTGACTCCGCCACTGGCGGCGCTCCCTTGCGGGCCCCTCCGCTTCGCTGGCGCTCAGCACCTCCCCTATTGTAGGGGAGGCATTCTGGTGCACAGCAGTCAAATGGCTCCCCTACAATAGGGGAGCTGTCAGCGAAGCTGACTGAGGGGTGTCAAATTGCCGGATATCAACTGCGGCTGCAATAGAATTTGACCATTTGACACCAGGTCAACACTGATGCCCCTGGGCTTTATGCAGCCTAGGGGCATCAGTTTGGATTATCGCAGGAAAATCCGCTTTCCGCCTTCATAGGCCGCCACCACGCCAATGCGCTGGGCGCTGGGGACGGCGGGCTTGAGGGCGGCGAACAGGGCGTCGGCGTCGGCCGGATCGCAGGCCATGACCAGACCGCCGGCGGTCTGGGGGTCGTAGAGCAGGTCCTGCTTGGCCAGCTCCGTGGAGCCGGGATCCACGGCGTCCTGGGCAAAGGTGCGGTTGCGGTACATGCCCTCGGGCAGCAGGCCCATGCGGGCCAGCTCCAGCGCCTCGGGGATCAGATCGATGGCGTCCACGTCCAGGGTTAGCTGCACATCGCTGCCCTGGGCCATTTCGTACAGGTGGCCCAGCATGCCGAAGCCGGTGACGTCGGTGCAGGCGTGAACGCGGTACTGCACCATCACATCCCGGGCAGACTTGTTCAGGGTGGTCATCAGGGACTGGGCCAGGGCCAGACCCTCCGGGGAGACCATATCCGCCTTGGCGGCGGTGGTCAGCACACCAATGCCCAGGGGCTTGGTGAAGAACAGGACATCGCCGGGTTTTGCGCCGGAGTTGGTCAGCACCCGGTCAGGATGGACAAAGCCCGTGACGGCCAGACCGTATTTCGGCTCGTCGTCCAGAATGCTGTGACCGCCGGTGATCAGGGCCCCTGCCTCGTAGACCTTATCGTAGCCGCCCCGCAGCAGCTGATGGACGGCCTCCCTGGGCATGGCTTTGGGGATAGCCATGATGTTCAGGCACAGCTTCGGCTCGCCGCCCATGGCGTAGACATCCGACAGGGCGTTGGTGGCGGCAATCTGCCCGAAGGTGTAGGGATCGTCGGCGATGGGCGGGAAGAAGTCCACGGTCTGCACCAGGGCCAGTTCGTCGGAAATCCGGTACACCGAGGCGTCGTCGCTCTTGTCGAAGCCCACCAGAAGATTGGGGTCGGTATGCACCCGGAGTCCCTCCAGCAGCTGGGCCAGGACGCCGGCGCCCACCTTGGCGCCGCAGCCGGCGCAGGACGCCAGCTTGGTCAGTTTGATTTCATCGGCCATGTTTCAACACTCCTGTCTTTTGTAAAATCGCTTCCAGCACGCCGCCGCCCACGGCCAGGGCCTTGTCGGAGGCAAGACGGCAGTAGTCCGGCTGGCAGCGGGGATCCACGTCTCCGGATTTCATGCCCTTGTATACCGTGACGCCGCTGGGCAGAATGCCCCGGAGGACACCGTCAATGGTGCAGATCATGGGCTGATCCTCCACATAACCGGCGATATCTCCGGCCCGCACCTGGGCGCCGATGTCCAGAGCCTGCCGGAATACGCCGTCGCAGGGCGCCCGCAGCACCCGTTCTCCGGCAAAGCCGCCGATGAGACCGGGAATGTTGGTATTGGGCAGGGCAGGACCGTCCCAGATCACCCGGCCCAGAGTGTGTCCGCGCATGGTCTCCACCACGGCGTGACAGTCTACGCCTGCGGTGAATCCCGGCCCGACGGCGATGACTGCCGGGGCGTCGGTGATGCGGGTGCCCAGGTTCTTCTTGGCCAGGATGGCATCCACCAGCACATCGGGCTGCAGGGCCTCCCGGCACCGGCACTGGGGATCGGCCAGAACGGGAATCTCTCCGTTGGCCAGAATGGATTCCACCTGGGACAGCGACGCGGCCCGGGCGGTGACATCCTCCACCGTGGCCTGACCCAGGAGGATGGCCTGGGAAAAGCAGACCGTCCGCCGGATGGCGGTAGGACGCTCCAGATCGGTCATAACCACGGAGAATCCGGCGCGAAACAGCCGCAGGGCGATGCCGGAAGCAATATCTCCGGCGCCGCGAATGAGAACTAGCATCGAAATACCTCCTTATTCTGCAAGAAGAATAACGCGGGGGAAACAGCAAGGCCGGTCGCTCCGGCCTGTTGTTGGCTCAGTTAAAGGCCTTGTCGTCAAAGGTGATGACGGTATAGTATTTCCGGTTTTCAAACTGCACCCGCTGGTCGATGAGACGCTTCAGCTCCTCCCGCCGGCTGTCCAGCTCAAAGGGCAGCACCAGGTCGAAAATCAGATTGGTGTGCTGGGGGCCGCGCACCATGCGGAAGTCGTGGATGGAGAGCCGCGGATCAATGGCTTTGACTTCGTGCTCCACCAACTGGCGCATGTGGTTCAGCTCCGCGTCGTTGGTAACCAGGGGATCGTAGTGAATCACCAGGTGCAGGTTGAACTGCTCCGCAAAATCCCGTTCGATGTCGTCAATGAGATCGTGGCAGACCAGGGGGCTTTCCTGGCTGTCCATTTCCACATGGACGCTGGCGAACCGGCGGCCGGGGCCATAGTCGTGGACCATCAGGTCGTGAATGCCCAGCACCTTATCGTAGGAGAGAAGCCGCTTCTCCACCATTTTGACAAAGCCGGGATCCGGAGCGGCGCCGAGAATGGGATCGATGGTTTCCTTGGCAATGCCCACACCGCTGTAGAGGATAAACAGGGCCACTGCCAGACCCACATACCCGTCGATCTGCCAGCCGAAGGCCTTGGTCAGCAGGCCGGCCAGCAGCACGGCAGCGGTGGAAATGACATCATTGCGGCTGTCGGCGGCGGTGGCCTCCAGGGTGGGGGAGTCGATGCGCTTGCCCAGATTGCGGCAGAACAGGGCCATCCAAAGCTTGACCAGAATGGACGCCACCAGAATGCCGGCAGTCAGCCAGGTGAACACCACATCCTCCGGGTGGAAGATCTTGCTCACGGAGGACTTGACCAGCTCTGCGCCGATCAGAAGAATCATGGCCGCAACCACCAGGCCGGAGAGATACTCCATTCTGGCATGGCCGAAGGGATGGTCGTCATCGGCGGGTTTCTCCGCCAGCTTGAAGCCCAGCAGGGTCACCAGAGAGCTGGATGCGTCGGAGAGGTTGTTGACGGCGTCGGCCATCACCGAGATACTGCCGGACAGAAGACCTGCCAGGAGCTTCCCCAGGAAAAGCAGAAGGTTGCACAGGATTCCGACCAGGCCGGCCAGCTTTCCGCAGGCGGAGCGGTAGGCGGGATCCTGGGGATCAGTTTGTTTGATAAACAGCTTCAGGAGCAGCTGCGTCATGAGTTTCGCCTCCAAACATTTCCTATTATTATATGCCAGGGAGCCGCCAAAAGCAAGGGGACTTTTCTCATTGACCCGGGAGGGTGAAAGTGGTAAAATACAGGTGACTTCATGAAAAGGAGAACGCACTATGTATCGCATTCTTACGGATTCCAGCTGTGATCTGACGCAGGAGATGGCCGACCGCCTGGAGCTCCTGGTGACACCGCTGATACTGAACTTCGATGGGAAGGAATACCCCAATTATCTGGACTACCATGCGCTGGACATCAAGGAGGTCTATGGAGGCCTGCGGAATGGCGCCTCCACCAGCACCACGGCCGCCAATCCGGAATCCTGGCGGGCCATTGCGGAGCCCGTTCTGCAGCAGGGAGAGGACGTGCTGATTCTGGCATTTTCCTCCGGACTCAGTACCACCTACAACGCTGCCTGCATTGCGGCGGAGGAGTTGCAGGAGCGGTATCCCCAGCGGAAGGTCTATGTGGTGGACACCCTGTGCGCGTCTCTGGGCCAGGGCCTGCTGGTCTGGCATGTGGCGCAGAAGCGCCTGGCGGGCGCAACCCTGGAGGAAGCCCGGGACTTTGCCGAGGAGACCAAGCTGCACCTGTGCCACTGGTTCACGGTGGACGACCTGTACTTCCTGAAGCGGGGCGGCCGGATTTCCGCTGCCACTGCCGCTGTGGGCAGTCTCCTGCAAATCAAGCCCGTGCTCCACGTGGACAATGAGGGACATCTCATCAGTATGTCCAAGGCCCGGGGCAGAAAGGCCTCCATCCAGGCGATTGCCGCCAAGGTGGGAGAAACTGCGTGGGATCCCTCCAAGCAGACCATGTTCATCTGCCACGGCGACTGTCTGGAGGACGCGGAATACCTGGCCAAGCTGGTGAAGGAGCAGTATCATGTGCCGGAGGTCTGCATCAACTACACTGGCCCGGTCATTGGCTCCCACTCCGGCCCCGGCACTCTGGCCCTGTTCTTCCTGGGCGACCACCGCTGAATATTTTGAATGCAGCAGCCAGGCAGACGCGAATCTGCCTGGCTGTGATTCTGCCTTGCACTGTCATTGCTGTAAAAAAGGCGTAGGGGCGGCTATCAGCCGCCCGCGATCCGGAGAGATGTGTCAGCGGGCAGTTTTCGTTCACCGTGGTGCGTTTATAAATGCGTGTCGATTGCGAGGAGCGAAGCGGCGTAGCAATCCGCATCTCAAACGCTGGTAATTTCTGAGTGCTTCCGTAAAAACGGTCAGTACAGGGGGGAACGGATTGCCGAGCCAGTGTGCGCACTGGCTCGCAATGACAGCGTTTTTGAACACTTGCAATTCATTTGCTGCTGCTAATTAAAGCCAATAGTCAGAACTGGAATTTACAGTGTCAATGCTTTTTCGGTTTCTGCTATATCCTGTTCAATCAGTG
>JAEDJR010000255.1 GCA_016296235.1 Oscillospiraceae bacterium | reverse complement strand
TGGTGGCTCTCATCACCCTGAAGTATACCCAGTCCAACTCCGTTTGCTACGCCGTAGACGGCCAGGCCATCGGTGTGGGCGCCGGACAGCAGTCCCGCATCCACTGCACCCGCCTGGCCGGCAACAAGGCCGACCTGTGGCATCTGCGGCAGCATCCCCAGGTGCTGAACCTCCCCTTCCTGCCCACCGTGGGCCGGCCGGAACGGGACAACACCATCGACGTCTACCTGTCCGAGGACTATGAGGATGTCATCGGCGAGGGAAGCTGGCAGAAGTATTTCACCGAGCAGCCCAAGCCCTTCCCCCGTGCCGAGCAGCGGGCCTACCTGGCCGGTCTCAGGGGCGTGGCCGTCGGCTCCGACGCCTTCTTCCCCTTCCCCGACAACATCGAGCGGGCTGCCAAGTCCGGCGTGTCCGTCATCGCCCAGCCCGGCGGCTCCGTCCGGGACGACCTGGTCATTGAGTGCTGCAACCGGCACAATATGGTCATGGCCTTCACGGGTATGCGTCTGTTCCATCACTGATCCGTCACAAGCAGCACCCCCTGGAAATGCCGGCATTTCCAGGGGGTGTCGCTTGTTCCGGTTATGACTATCGGTTTTAATAAGCACGCATATTTCTATGACAGGGCTCTGACCCGCACTGTCATTGCGAGGAGCGAAGCGACGCGGCAATCCGCATCCCAAACGCAGCTTATTTCTGAGCGCTCCTGTAAAACCGGCCTGTGCGAAGGGGAAACGGATTGCCACGCCAGTCTGCGGACTGGCTCGCAATGACAGCGTTTTTTAACACTTGCAATCAATTTGCAGTTGCTTAATTAAGCCGATCGTTCTATTCCCGTTTTATCCGTGGTTGTAAATTCGCTTCTCCAGGGCGAAGATTCTGGGGGAGAAGGTCCCAGGCTGGGTCTTTTCCAGGTTCTCCCGGTAGATCTCCATCTTGGCGTCGATGTTGTCGATGTAGTTCAGCAGCTCCGCCTCGGCGCACATGGGCACCACCGCCGCGCCGAACTCCGGCTGGCCGTGGTGGGACAGCAGCAGGTGCTGCAGCAGCACGGACTTCTCCTCCGGCACGTTCAGCTCCCGGCAGACCTCCGCCGCCTCCTGGGCGCCCAGAACCAGATGGCCCAGAAGCTGGCCCTTGGTGGTGTACTCCGTGACGATCCCCAGCTGGGTCACGGCAAATTCCTCCAGCTTGGCGATGTCGTGGAGCAGGGTTCCCGCCAGCAGCAGGCTGCGGTCGATGACCTCCGCATAGAGCCGTGCCAGGAATTCCGCCGTCTCCAGCATATAGCTGGTGTGCATCAGCAGACCGCCCACAAAGCCGTGGTGGACGCTCTTGGCCGCCGGCATCCGCCGGAAGCCCTCCCCGTGACGGCGCAGAAATTCCAGGCAGACCGCCCGGTAGTCCTCGTCCTCCAGGGTTTCGATCAGGCCCTCCACCCGGGCATAGGCGCCGTCCAGATCCATGGGCGCCACCGGCACCAGCTGGGACAGGTCATAGCCGTCCTGGGCCGTGGCCAGACGGATGCGCTCCACCTTCACCTGGGGCGCGCCCTTGTATTCCTGCATCTGCCCTTGAATCTTGACGACCTTGCCCTCATCGGCGGGGCCGACGGGGCCGGAATAATCCCAGACCTTGGCCTCCACCATGCGGGAGGCGTCTGCCAGAGAGCAGGACAGATAGGGCTTGCCCGTGTTGGTGACCTTGTTGAAGCCATTTTTCAGAATGTAAAACCCGGTAAAGCTGTCGCCGGGCCGCAGTTCGTCCAGTTTCATAACTACCTCTCGCAAAACAGATTTCTTTTATTCTACAACAGAATCCCGCCGGCGTAAAGGGGCGGTGACTTAAGAAAACATTGAAGCAAAAGGCGGTTTAGCTTGACGGCTATGCCGTCTTTTGCTGTTTTTGAGTTGTATTGTGGGCTTCTTCGATAGCCCGTGTGAAGTCAAATGCACCGATGAAGTTATAGACAATAGTGATCTCCCTTGTCTTGGATTTCTTGTCTGCGTGGGACACTTCGATGCGGTCAATAAATTCTCGGAGAACTGCCGCGTCAAGCTCCTGCATATCCGTGTACTTCTTCACCGCTG
>JAEDJR010000254.1 GCA_016296235.1 Oscillospiraceae bacterium | reverse complement strand
TGCAGCACCAGGGTGGGCAGATGGGGGCGGTTCCACAGGCGGATTCCTCCCAGGCCCCGGGACACCGCCAACGTGGTGCGGCCCCGGGTATAGAGTCCCTCGCAGTCCTTGGGGAACAGGGTCCGGTTCACGCTCAGCAGGCCACCCACAAAGGGCAGGCGGATCACGCCGCCGTGGCCGTGGCCTGCCAGCACCAGATCCGCCTCCAGCGCCGCCCACAGATCCAGGGTGTTGTTCCGGTGGCAGAGCATGACCACATAGGGATCGCCGGGCACCTCCCGGCGGAGCCGGTCCAGAAACTGGGCCGGCTGTTCCATATCCCGGTAGCCGTTGGGATCCTCCACCCCGGCCAGAACCAGGGTCTGGCCCTCCCGCTCCAGGGTCACATAGCCGTTGCGCAGCACCGTGACGCCCCAGGCCTCCAGCTGATCCAACACCGCCTCCGTGTCCTTGCGCACCCACTCGTGGTTGCCGGTGACAAAATAGGTGGGGGCCAGGACCGCCAGACCGGTGACCAGCGGCTCCAGGCTGGGCAGGTTGGTGGCTTCATCCGCCAGATCGCCGCTGATGGCAATGAGATCGGGCCGGGACTCGGCCACGGCCTCCAGAAGCCGGCCGCTGTCCGGGCCGTATTGGGTGCCGTGAATGTCCGTGAGCAGGGTGATGCGCAGACCGTCAAAGGCCGCCGGCAGCCGGGGAGACGTGACGGTCCAGTCCTCGGCCTCCAGGGCGTAATTACAGTACAGGGCCGCCAGCACCGCCGTCAGGGCCGCGGCCGCCCAGAATTTTTTTCGTTTTTTCATGGGAAAAGCCCTCCTGGGGGCTATGATACCACAGGAGGGCCGTCGAAGGGTGAAAAATTCATGAATTCGCCTGTTCCTGCAGCTGCTCGATCTTCCAGCTGCACCGCCAGACCACGCGGAGCATGACCACGGCCACGCAGGCGGGGATCAGATCCAGCAGAATGATGGCCGGGTGCAGATTGACCAGATAGTTGACCAGATTGGTCAGGAAGCAGATCAGCAGGAGTGCGGAAAAGAAGCGGAAGAACGCGCGGATATTGCCGTAGTGCCGGATGAGGGACTCCGTGTCGGTGTACAGGACAAAGGGGCCGTCGGCCACTTTTTTCCGCAGGAACACCCACCGGCCCCACCGGCAGATCACCTCCACGCCGCTGTCCTCCATGAGCTGGCAGTAGCCCTCAAAATCCGCGCCGTTTTCCAGGAAGTCAATCTGACACCGGTATTCCCCCGGCTCGCAGGGGACGAAGGTATACACACCCAGGAAGAACTCCTCCAAAGCCCAGCCCTGGTTGGCCATGCGCTGGAGCCACTGGGTTTCCTTGTCCTTATCGTAATACAAACGGAATTTTTTCATGTCGCTTCCTCCATTTTTTTGCCGTTTTCCAGCAGCTCTCCCAGCCGCCGCAGCTCCGACGCAAAGGCCCGGCGGCCCGCGTCGGTGATGACGTACTCCTTTTTCTTCCGCGATGCGGGATCCGCCCGCAGCAGGACGATCCATCCCCGTTCCAGCAGGGAGTTGATGGCCCCGTAGAGGGTGCCCGGCCCCAGGTTCACCCGGCCGCCGGTCATCTCCGCCACCTCCTGGAGGATGCCGTAGCCATGGTTGGGGCGTCTCAGGGCCAGCAGAATGTAGTAAATCGCTTCCGTCATATTGTCGCCTCCCGATATATCGTCTACCGATGTATTTAATATATCAGATCACGATATATTTGTCAAGAAAAAAGTAGGGGCGGCTATCAGCCGTCCGATGGCTTCGGATCGCGGGCGGCTGATAGCCGCCCCTACGTGCCGGGTCCATAGAATGCCGTAGGGCGGGCTGACCCCAGCCCGCCGAAGGGTACCGGTGATTCGGAAGATGGGTTTTCATAAATCGCACTGCAGGCGCGGCGGCCAAGGGTCTGGCCGCCCTACGGGCAGTGTTTCCGGGGCTGGCTGTAGGGCACGACCACTGGGCGTGCCGCTTGCAGGCAGCTGCATTCCTTTCCCAACTGCCAAACGGCGCGCCGGGTCGTCGCGCCGGACTGGCCGTGTTTCAGGAATCCTGTCATTGCGAGGCCCCGCAGGGGCCGTGGCAA
>JAEDJR010000062.1 GCA_016296235.1 Oscillospiraceae bacterium | reverse complement strand
CCGGTTCATCGGGCTGCTCCTCCGGTGCGGGCTCCGCAGGCTTCAGGGCCTGACCGCCCTGGCCCACGTCGTTGTTGAAGTCCACCACCAGCATATTGCTGTCGCTGCCGCCGGAGAAATAATAGAACTTATTCAGGGTCTGGTTGGCCTTCAGCAGGGCCTCCCGGCCGGGGAAGGTGTCGGAATAGTAGGTCTCCAGTTGGGAGACGTAGCTGCCGTCCCACAGGGCGGACCAGGAAAATTCAGGCTTTGACGCCAGCTTTCGGTTCTCCGTGGCAGATTCCGTGGGATCCTTGTCCACCAGAGACCAGGCGCCCACCAGGGCCACCGCACCAAGCAGAAGAACCAGCAGAACGGTATAGAGTTTTTTCAAAATTCGGTCCTCCTACATCAGAAACGATAGTACAAAAATGCGCTGAAGCCGCTGCCCACCAGGGAGATGGTGGAAAGAAGGATCAGCAGCACGCAGAACACATAGGTTCCGGCCACATAGATCTTCTTTTTTGTGCCCTCCGGGTTGGCGTCCGAGCAAATCAGGCCAAAGACGTCGCCCAGGAAGCGCGGAATGGGCGATGCGCCCAGGATGCAGACCAGCAGCAGCGGCAGGTTGTTCAGCAGCTGGATGCCCACCTCCGTGTTGGCGAAGCCGCCCTTGGCAAAGCCGAACATGGCCGCAAAGGCCTGGCCCAGCCGGCCGAAGTCGGTGAAATAGAAGATCGTCCAGCCGAAAATCACCAGGAGCATGGTAATCAGGTGCCGGGCCGCCTTGGGCACCACCTTTTTGTAGCGGCCGTAATACCGCTTCTCCACCACCAGCAGGGCGAAGTAGTACAGGCCCCACACCAGGAAGTTCCAGCTGGCGCCGTGCCACAGGCCCGTCAGGCTCCACACCACCAGCAGGTTCAGCATCTGGTGCCGGCGGTTGCCGCCCAGGGGGATGTACACATAGTCCCGGAAGAAGGAGCTGAGGGAGATATGCCAGCGCCGCCAGAAGTCCGTGATGGACAGGGACATATAGGGCAGGCGGAAGTTTTCGTTGTAATGGAACCCGAAGATCCGGCCCAGGCCGATGGCCATATCGGAATAGCCGGAGAAGTCAAAGTAGATCTGGAAGGAGAACATCAGAATGCCCAGCCAGGTTCCCACCACCGTGGCCGAAGCAAAGGAGCCGTCCAGCAGCTTGCTGCACACGGCAAAGGCCCGGTCGGCAATCAGGATCTTTTTGCCCAGGCCCGTGGCAAAGCGAACCAGGCCATAGAAGAGATCCTCCCGACTGGTGCTGCGGGCCTCCAGCTGGGCCTCGATGTCCACATAGCGGACAATGGGGCCTGCAATGAGCTGGGGGAACATGGAAATATACAGCAGGAACTTGAAATAGGACATCTGCACCTTGGCCTGGCCCCGGTAGACGTCGATGACGTAGGTCATGGCCTGGAAGGTATAGAAGGAAATGCCGATGGGCAGGGAGATGGCCGGCACAGGCAGAGCCAGGCCCGTCAGCTGGTTCAGGGTCGTCACCAGCAGGCCGGCATATTTGAACACCGCCAGGGCCGCTAGGTTCACCGCCACGGCCGCGGCCAGGATTGCTTTGCGTCCGCGGCCGCCTTCCTCCGCCGCCAAGCCCATCCACAGGCCGAAGGCGTAGTTCAGTGCGGCCGATCCCACCAGCAGCAGCACATACACCGGCTCACCCCAGGCGTAGAACAGCAGGCTGAACAGCACCAGAACCACATTTTTCGCTTTCACGCCCCTGACGCAGAAGTAGGCAATCAGACAGGCGGGCAGAAACAGATACAGAAAAATCAAACTGGAAAATACCACGGCACCAATCTCCAAATCCTTCAAGCATTTACATAATCTCTGTTTCTATAATCTAGCAGACCTGAGCGTTATTTGCAAGGCCTTTTTCCGCAAAATTCAGCAGAGTCTGCAAGGCATGACAGAATTGTAATAATTTTCGTATGATTTTGACATTTTTGTTACGTTTTTTCACTTTTTTGACATCTTCTACAGGGAACGGAAATGTTTGGATTCCGCGCGTAAGTTAACATAATATATCCTGTTCATCTGTGGGTTTTCTCCTTGCATTCCCCGCCGGTTCCTGCTATAATGATGTTGATTCATGTGGTTTTCAAACAAATCGCAAAAGGGAGTGTTTGTATGCTGGCGATCGAACGAAAAAAAGAGATCCTGGAAAAGCTCCGCGCGGAACAGCGGGTACTGGTCAGCGAGCTGGCCGCCCACTACAGCGTCACAGAGGAGACCATCCGCCGGGATCTGGACAAGCTGGAAAAAGAGGGCTTCGCCACCAAAACCTACGGCGGCGCCATCTGGGGCAACAGCACCAAGACCGACCTGAGCTACACCATCCGCAACAAAACCAACGTGGAAGCCAAAAATGCCATCGCAAGCCTTGTCAGCCGGATGGTGCAGGACGGCGACCACCTGATGCTGGACGACAGCTCCACCAGTCTCTATATCGCCAAGCATCTGAAGGAAAAGAAAAACCTGACCGTTCTGACCTACTCCGTGGAAATTGTCATGGAGCTGGCCGGTCTGGAGGGCTGGACCATCCTCTCCACCGGCGGTACTCTGCGGCCGGATTCTCTGGCGTTCACCGGCCACCAGGTGGCGGACACCCTTTCGCGCTATCATGTGGACAAGGCCATTCTGTCCTGCAAGGGTATCGATCAGCAAGCCGGGATCACCGACTCCGCCGAGGGCCACGCCCTGGCCAAGCAGGCCATGATCCGCAACGCCAGGGAGGTCATTCTTGCCCTGGACGACTCCAAATTTGACAAGATTTCCTTCGTCCAGGTGGCTTCTCTCGAAGCTGCCCGGACCGTGGTCACCAACAAGCGGCCCGAAGATAAGTGGCTGTCCCATTTCCACGACCTGGGACTGACCTGCGTCTGCCCATAAATACAGACGGAAAAAATGGAAAAAGGTTCCTGAAAAAAGAGCCTGTCGCAAAATTCGCAGCATGCACAAACGATGACCGCACCAAAAGGCTCCCCTGCGTAAGGGGAGCTGTCACGGCGCAAGCCGTGACTGAGGGGTCGTTGCTGGCAACGATTGCCTGCACACAACCCCTCCGGCCCTTCGGGCCACCTCCCCTTGCTCAGGGGAGGCTTGGTGCAGCCTGCGTTTGTGCAAAATTGCTGTTTTGCGGCAGGCCCTTCTGATTCTCTAACTCCGCTGTCATTGCGAGGCCCCGCAATGATATGCGTTTTCATCCGTGTTCCCTTAAAACCTGGCGCGGATTTCCGCTTCGCCGGCCAGGAGAATTTCATCCGTCCGTTCTCCCAGGGCCTCCCGCAGTAAGGCATATTCCTGCTGCACCGCCGTTCCATGGTACACCGCGTAGGCTCCGGCGTCCGTCCCCAGGGCGATTTTGGCGCCCATTGCCGCGGCCTCGGCCACGTTTTTCTGCTGAAACGCCAGCAGCGGCTCCAGCACCTCGTCCGGGAACCGTCCCAGTCTCCGCAGGTTGGCAATGGTGACCAGGGTCGGCACCCAGACCGCGCCGCTCTCCGCCAGCAGGCAGAGGGTCTCCCGATCCAGATAGGCCCCGTGCTCCACGCTATCCACGCCCGCCCGCAGGGCATTGGACACGGCCTCGGCGCCGTTGGCGTGGGCCATGACCGCAAATCCCCGGTCATGGGCAGCGGAGATCAGATCCCGGCACAGCTCGTAGGAGCAGGCCGTGTCGGTCAGGACGCCGAATTGATGAAAATCCATGAGGCCCGAGACCATGATTTTGATAAAATGACCGCCCTTTTCCGCCGCCTCGTCCACCAGGGCGCGATACTCCTCCAGGGTTTCAAAGCTCCTGCCCAGAAAGCCTCCGTAATGTCCCCGGCGGCAGATGTTGAACACCGGCGTGCGGTAGGTAATCCCGTACTCCCCTGCCAGCTGTGACGCCCGCAGGCCCACACCCCAGGCGTCTCCGCCGTCCCGGAGGAATGTGATCCCCCGGGCCGCGTAATCCGCCAAGCGGGTGCGGATCAGATCTTCATCGGGCCGTTCCTTCTGGTGGTCGATGGCGGCGCGATAATAGACGCCGTCGAGAATCATATGAATGTGGCAGTCTCCCAGCATTTGTCTGCGCCTCCCGTCCGCTCCCCATTGTAGCACCGGAGGCACCGGCATGCAAGGGCTGCCGCTTATTCATACAGGGGATATTTGTCCGTCAGGGCCACCACCTGCTGGCGAATCCCGTCGGCACTGGCCTCAAAGTCCGTGGCCGCCCGGTAGATCAGCTGGCCGATGAGCTTCATGTCCTCCTGGTTCATGCCCCGGGTGGTGACGGCGGGGGTGCCGATGCGGACGCCGCTGGTGACGTTGGGCTTCTGGGGATCGTCGGGGATGGCGTTCTTGTTGACGGTGATATGCACCTCGTCCAGCCGCTGCTGCAGCTCCTTGCCGGTGACGCCCAGACTCCGCAGATCGGTGAGCATCAGGTGGTTGTCCGTGCCGCCGGAGACCAGATCCATGCCCTGCTCCAGCAGACTCTGGGCCAGGGCCTTGGCGTTGACCACGATATTGTGGGCATACTGTCTGAACTCCGGCGTGGCGGCTTCCTTGAGGCACACGGCCTTGGAGGCGATGACGTGCATCAGGGGGCCGCCCTGGGTGCCGGGGAACACGCCGGAATTGAGCTTTTTGCCGAACTCCTCCCGGGCCATAATCAGGCCGCCCCGGGGGCCGCGGAGGGATTTGTGGGTGGTGGTGGTGACCACGTCGGCATAGGGCACGGGGCTCATATGCTCGCCGCCGGCCACCAGACCGGCGATGTGGGCCATGTCCACCATGAACAGGGCGCCGTTGCGGTGGGCAATGTCCCCCATGACCCGGAAATCGATGGCCCGGGGATAGGCCGACGCGCCGGCCACCAGGAGCTTGGCCTTGTTCCGCTTCACCAGATCCTCCACCTGGTCATAGTCGATGCGGCCGGTGGCGGGATCCACGCCGTAGCCCACGGAGTTGTAATACTTGCCGGAGAGGTTCACCGGCGCGCCATGGGTCAGATGACCGCCGCAGGCCAGGTTCATGCCCACCAGGGTGTCGCCGGGCTGCAGCAGGGCGGCATAGACCGCCAGATTGGCCTGCGCGCCGGAGTGGGGCTGAACGTTGACGAACTCCGCGCCGAACAGATCCTTGGCCCGCTGGATGCACAGCCGCTCCACCTCATCCACATACTCGCAGCCGCCGTAATACCGTTTCCCCGGCAGGCCCTCGGCGTATTTGTTGGTGAGGATGGTGCCCATGGCGGCGATGACCGCCGGAGAGGCGATGTTCTCCGAGGCAATCAGCTCAATATTGCGGCGCTGGCGGTACAGCTCCTGGAACATCAGATCGGCCAGCTCCGGATCGTAATTCTTGACAAAGCAGATGGTGTGGGCGTTGTTTTTGTACATGACGGCGTCTCCTTTTTCCGGCTCCGGCGGCAAAAAAGCCCGGCAGAACTCTGCCGGGCGTAGACGCGCTGCTTCCCCCTGGGAAGAGGGGGTGTTCGTCTCTGTCCTTTTGCCTGAGAGATTCGGCGTTCGCCTTGCACCTTCGGCACTCATTTCTGAGATTCTCCAGAGTTCCTCGGACTGGCAGTCTTTTCACCTGAGAGTGTGACTCCTTCGGTAAGCATTCGCTTTTTCCTGTCAGCCGTAATCGGGTCGGTATTGATTTTTGTTTATTATAAGCGTTTTTCCGCTGTTGTCAACTGTGCTTGTATGAGAAACTTACTTTTTGTGCAAATCGTGCAAAATCTGTCACATATCCTGGGTTGAAACCGGCAGCATGACCTCGGCCTTGAACAGATCGCCGTCCACGGTCAGCTGGAACCGTCCGTGCTGCAGCTGGGTCAGGCTCTGGACGATGTTCAGACCCAGGCCGCTGCCTTCGGTACTGCGGGCGCTGTCGCCCCGGACAAAGCGTTCCATCAGCTCGTCGGCCTCCACGTTCAGCGGATCCCGGGAGATGTTCTTCACGGCGATGGTCACCCACTGGCCCTGCTTCTGGGCCGTCACATAGACCCGGGTCCCGGCCAGGGCATACTTGACCACATTGTTCAGCAGATTATCCAGAATGCGCCACATGAGCTTGCCGTCGGCCTGCACCGTCAGATCGCCCCGCAGGCTGGTGACAATCTCCAGATTCCCAGCCTCCAGCCGGTCCCGGTATTCCTCCACGGCCTGATTCACCAGCTCCAGGACGCTGGTGGGAACCAGCAGCACCGGCAGGTTGCCCGTGGACGCCTTGGACGCCTCCACCAGATTCTCCGTCAGACGCTTCAGCCGCTTGGCCTGGCGGTCCAGCACCTCCAGATACTGGGCGCCCTCGTCGTCGGTATGGGGCTTCTGCAGCAGATCCACATAGTTGACGATGGAGGTCAGGGGCGTCTTGATGTCGTGGGAGACATTGGTAATCAGCTCGGTTTTCAGCCGCTCCGATTTCATCCGCTGCTCCACAGCCTTGTTCATGCCCTCGGCGATGGCGTTGAGGGCATTGCCGTGCTCCCGGAAATCATAATACAGCTTCGAAGTATCCAGCTGGTAATCCAGATCGCCGGCGGCCAGCTTCCGGACCGTGTTCTGGAGCTGCATCATCTGGCCCACGGCAAAGATCACAGCGGCCAGCAGAAGCAGGTTATAAAAGGCCACCAGCAGCAGCATGGGGCCGTGGTGGTTGGTGGTCACCATCAAAATCATCAGAATGAGGTCCAGGCCCAGGGCCGCCAGGATCACCAGCGCCGCCCGGGGCGCCATGCCCAGAGCGTGGTATGCCCCAAGGAATGTCTGCCCCACCTGATGCAGGGGCTTGCTCAGCAGGTTCAGGAGCTTCTTTCCTGTCCGCCAGGCCCAGCAGCCCACCCACCAGACCAGGGCCGTCTGCCACCAGCGCCCCTGCTTGATCCGGGCCGCCAGAGTCACGAAGAACCCCACAACGAACTCGCCGCAGGCCATGGTGCCGGCGGCCAGGAGCGCCACCATCAGCTCCAGTTCCCCCACGGACAGACCAGAGCTGTATTGTATGTCGGCCGCCGCGCAGAAGCACAGCGCCACACCGGTGCCCGCCAGAAATGCCAGGGCCAGCAGAAGATCCAGCGGCAGCCGGTCAAACCAGGAAAGCACAAGTTCCTCCCTGCCCGGTCTATGCCCCGCCTGGCAGCACAGGAAGATCAGGCAGAGCAGCAGGCCCACCAGACCGCAGCCAAAGGCTGCCGCCGCCGTGGGGAACCAGTTCTGCAGCTTGTCCTGCAGCACCCGTCCCTCCCAGATGGTATCCCCGGGGTGGCAGTTCAGCGTTTCGGGAAGCAGGCTCAGAATCTGGAAGCTGGCGGTGCCGTCGGATGTCTCCGGCATCACCTCAAGATCCGGCCAGATTTCTCCCCGGGTCGCCGTGCGGTAGAAATCGATGACATAGACGTCCTCAAAAACCGACCCCTCCGGTCCCAGCTCCATGGTGTAGTTGTATTCATAGAGCCAGGGGTTGTTCTTGAGATTCTCCGGCACTTCAATGTCCAGACCCTCGGTGTAGGACGCCAGAACGTCGCCGGTGGACTCCTCCAGGAGGATAAACCGGTAATCCGTGTCCCGCAGGAGATGCTCCCAGTTGTCGTAGTTCGGGTTATTACAGAACCGGTCGCCCACGGTCAGCGCCCAATTCTCCACGGCATCGCGGCACTTCCAGGTCTGCTGGTAGGGACGGTTCTCCAGCCACAAGTTGTCATGCAGGCCTCCCACGGCCAGGTACAGACCTCCCGCACCCACAAACAGGCACGCCGCCGCCAGGAGAAAGGCGAGGATTTTATATTGTAATCCGCTGTATCGGTATCCCTTTCTCATGCATACGCCTCCTTGTTTGATGAAATAAGCACAAACGAAATGGTCGTAGGGGCGGCCCGGCGTGGCCGCCCGGAAAGTTTGGAACAAGACGCCCTTGTATTTCAAATGCTTTTGACTGAGAAATGCGGGCGGTCACATCGGGCCGCCCCTACGGTGCGCAAACGGCGATTTGTCCGTTATCCCCTGCCGGTTTTTTCAAACTTATACCCCTGGCCCCAGACCACTTTGATGTACCTCGGATCGGAGGGGTTGATCTCGATTTTTTCCCGCAGATGGCGGATATGGACGGCCACGGCGCTCTCGGAGCCGGCGCCGGTCTCGTTCCATACGGATTCGTAAATCTGCGCAGAGGAAAAGACCTTCCCCGGATTGCGCATGAGCAGCTTGAGAATCCCATACTCGCTGGGCGTCAGATTCACCGGCTCGCCGTCCACGGTGACGGTCTTGGCCGGATCGTCCAGGCTCACCGCCCCGATGGTGACGACGTCGGGGGACTTGCTCTGGCTGCCCAGGGACGTATACCGCCGCAGCTGGGACCGCACCCGGGCCAGAACCTCCATGGGGTCGAAGGGCTTGGTGATATAGTCGTCGGCGCCGATGTTCAGGCCCAGAATTTTGTCGCTGGTCTCGCTCTTGGCAGTCAATAGAATGATGGGCACATTGCTCTCCGCCCGCAGCTTCGCCGTGGCGGCAATGCCGTCCAGCTCCGGCATCATAATGTCCATGAGAATCAGCTGGATGTTCTCCCGCCTGGCAATCTCCACGGCCTCCCGGCCGGTGTAGGCGGTGAACAGCCGGTAGTCCTCGCAGGACAGATAAATTTTCAGGGCTGCCACGATGTCGCGATCGTCGTCGCAGATTAAGATATTGTACAATTCTCTCACCTCTGTGCTCTCATTCTAACAGATTGCGCCTTAAGATAAAAGCCGGGATTTTCTTAAGAAGTCATAAAGGGCCTGACGCAAAATGCAATGATGGACAAACAATGGCTCCCCTACAATAGGGGAGGTGCTGAGTGCCAGCGAAGCGGAGGGGTGTCAAGCTGCCGTAACCGCTGCATTTGCGGATAGAATCGGCAGTTTGACACCCCTCAGTCAGCTTCGCTGACAGCTCCCCTATTGTAGGGGAGCCATGGTGCGGTCATCATTTGTGCATCTTGCGCATTTTTGCGACAGGCCCTTTCAGGCAGCAAGCTTTACTTTTTCAGCTTCTTGTCCACGGTCTCCTTCAGGATGGCAGTGAACTGTTCGAAGGACATGGCGCCCAGGTCGCCGTCCACCCGGTTGGTGGGAGACACGGTGCCGTTTTCCATATCCCGGTCGCCGACGACCACCATGTAGGGAACCTTCTCCAG
Organism: Oscillospiraceae bacterium; assembly: GCA_016296235.1. Classification (GTDB taxonomy): domain Bacteria; phylum Bacillota; class Clostridia; order Oscillospirales; family Oscillospiraceae; genus Avoscillospira. The sequence goes on along the minus strand of JAEDJR010000062.1, from coordinate 977 downwards.
GCGGGCCTCGCGGATCTTCTTGCCGATCTTCTCATTGCGGAAGTCCACCTCCGTGCGGTAGCCCTGCAGGTTCAGCTTCCGGCTCAGATCGGCGCAGTAGTCGGCAGCCCGGTCGGTGACGGGCAGGAAGCGCACCTGCTCCGGGGCCATCCAGGTGGGCAGCGCGCCGGCGTACTTCTCGATCAGGTAGGCCAGGGTGCGCTCGTAGCAGCCCAGGGACGTCCGGTGGATGATATAAGGCCGAGTCTTCTTGCCGTCCTTGTCGGTGTACTCCATGCCGAACTGCTCGGCCAGGAGCTGATCCACCTGGATGGTGACGATGGTATCCTCCTTGCCAAAGACGTTCTTATACTGGATATCCAGCTTGGGGCCGTAGAAGGCGGCCTCGTCGATGCCGATGGTGTACTCCACGCCCAGGTCGTCCAGGATCTTGCCCATGATGGTCTGAGCCTCGTCCCACTGCTCAGGGGTGCCGATATATTTTTCCTTGTTGTTGGGATCCCACTGGGAGAAGCGGAAGGTGCAGTCCTCCAGCATGCCCACGGTCTCCAGGCAGTATTTGGCCAGCTCCAGGCAGCCCTTGAACTCCTCCTCCAGCTGGTCGGGACGGAGAATCAGATGGCCCTCAGAGATGGTGAACTGGCGGACGCGGATCAGGCCGTGCATTTCGCCGGAGTCCTCATTGCGGAACAGGGTGGAGGTCTCGCCCAGGCGCATGGGCAGGTCGCGGTAGCTGCGGGCCCGGTTCAGGAACACCTGATACTGGAAGGGGCAGGTCATGGGACGCAGGGCAAAGCACTCCTTGCTCTCGTCCTTGGGGTCGCCCAGGACGAACATGCCGTCCAGATAGTGATCCCAGTGACCGGAGATCTTATACAGGTCGCTCTTGGCCATGAGAGGCGTCTTGGTCAGCAGGTAGCCCCGCTTCTGCTCCTCGTCCTCCACCCAGCGCTGCAGGGTCTGCACCACACGGGCGC
>JAEDJR010000253.1 GCA_016296235.1 Oscillospiraceae bacterium | reverse complement strand
ATATTCTGGGTGATCACCGCCCGCAGCTTCCCTTCCGCCTCCAGCTCCGCCAGACGCAGATGGGCCCGGTTGGGCTTTACCCCGTCGATGACCAGCTTCTCCCGGTGAAAGCGGTAGTACTCCGCCGGGTCCCGCTCAAAAAAGCTGTGGCTCAGGATGGTCTCCGGCGGGTACTTCCACTTCTGGTTGTACAGGCCGTCCACGCTGCGGAAATCGGGAATTCCGCTTTCCGTGCTCACGCCTGCGCCTCCAAAGAAAACAATATTGTCGCTCTCCTGCACCATTTTCTGCAACTGAGCTATTTTTTCATCCATGTGAATCACCGCCGTTTTTCTTCATTAACTGGTTTATTATATATGAACTTTGTCCTTTTTTCAATTAAGCATTTGTTAAATGCGTCGGCAGCACCCTTGCCGCCAGCGCCGCCAGATCCTCCCGGCAGGTCTTTTGGATCTCGTCAAAGCGTCTGCTGCCGTCCGAGCTGGCGTAATAGGCGTCGATCCCGCAGCTTCGCACCTGCTCCGCCTCCGGCCCGATGCAGCCGCAGAGAGCAATGCAGGGCACGCCCTTTGCCTTCGCCCGGCGGGCCACCCCCACCGGCACCTTGCCGGCCAGGCTCTGCCCGTCCAGCCGCCCTTCCCCGGTGATCACCAGGTCCGCGCCCCGGAGCATCTGGTCAAAGCCCACGCTGTCCAGCAGCATCTCGATCCCCGGCTTCAGCCGGGCATCCACGAAGGCCAGCATCCCGGCCCCCAGACCGCCGGCAGCGCCGGCGCCGGGCACATCCTTCACGTCCTTGCCAAGCTCTCTCCTGATCACTTCGGCAAAATGGGCCATTGCTGCGTCGTGGGGGCCGATCTGCTCCGGCTTCAGTCCCTTCTGCGGCCCGAAAACCGCCGCCGCGCCCCGGGGCCCGCAGAGGGGATTGTTCACATCGCAGGCAGCGGTGACCGTCAGCGCCGGCATTTTCTCCGGGGGAACGATCCGTTCCACTTTGGCCAGGTTCCAGGCATAGGGGGCCAGATGCACCCCTTCCCCGTCAAAAAAGCGGTAGCCCAAAGCATCCGCCATGCCGATGCCGCAATCGTTGGTGGCGCTGCCTCCCAGGCCGATCAGGAACCGATTGCTGCCCTGGCCCAGGATATGCATCATCAGCTCCCCCACGCCCCAGGTGGTGGCGTGCAGGGGCTGAAGGTTCCCCTTGGTCAGGGGCAGCCCGGAGCAGCTGGCCATTTCCATCACGGCGGTGCCGTCCGGCAGGATGCCGTATTCCGCGTCCACAAACCAGCCCAGAGGCCCGGTCACCTCTTTGGTTTTCAGTTCCCCGCCGATCAGGGAGACATAGCTCTCGCTCATCCCCTCCCCGCCGTCGGACATGGGGACGCAGATCACTTCCGCGTCCGGGCAGCATTTTTTCACTTCATCGCCGACAATGGCACAGACCTCCCTGGCGCTCAAGGTGCCCTTGAAGGAGTCCGGCGCAAGAATGACTTTTTTCATTTCCACAACCCACTTTACGAAAACAGGCAGACCTTGTGATCTGCCTGTCTACTATCCTTACGCTTCCGCGCTTTTGATGATTTCCTCCGCCAGGGGGGCAAACTGCGCCAGCAGCAGCTCATTCTCCCGGCGGGTGACAAAGCGGTAGGTCTCGTCGCTGGAATAGGCGGCCATGTCCACAATGTAGCTCCGGGCCGTGCGGGCGGCGGCCATGGCCAGCTCCGCGCTCTCAGCCAGATAGTGCCTGGCCTCTTTGGGGCAGAGGGGGCATAGCTCCTGGGCCAGCTCCAACAGTTTCCCCATCATGTTCAGAATCTCCGCGCAGATGCTGACCGCCGGCTGGCGGGCGGCCTCGATGTTCCGGGCGTCCCCCTCCTTCATGGCCCGCTTCAATGGGCCGCGGCACTTTACGTCCTCGTCGATGAGATGCACCATGTAGCTGCGCAGGATCTCCCCATTGCGGGCGATGTAATCCAGCCGCTCGTTGCCGCTGACATTTCTGGCCGTGACAGCCGCCGCCCGGCACAGCAGCGCCGCCGCCACAGAGGCCACCGCCGCGGCGCCGCTGCCGGTCTCCAGCTTGCCGTCCGGGTCTGCCAGGGCCTG
>JAEDJR010000061.1 GCA_016296235.1 Oscillospiraceae bacterium | reverse complement strand
GGGGCACGAGGGGGTGCATTCTAATCTCAGACTTTCTCCGCTCTTGCCATGGCAAGCTGGAAGTCCTTGGTGTCGGTGAAAATCTCGTTCTTGTAGGGGTTCTTCTTTTGCTCCCTGGAGCGCTTGATAATCCACGCCAGGGCAAGCACATTGATGGCCAGGGAGAGGATGGAGATCACGCCCTGGGGCACGGGATTGACCAGCGTGGGCCGCACCGCGGCATTCATAAAGCCGTCTGCATAGAGAACCGGGATGGTCGTGAACACGCTGGCGTCCTGGAACAGGGGGAACACCTGGGCGAACATGCACCACAGAGCCAGGGTGTTGGCCCGGTTCTGGATCCAGCCGCCCTTGTTCCACAGGGCGTTGGCAACGGTGGGCGCCAGCAGCAGGGCCAGACCGCAGTACCATGCGTGGGTGGGCAGATTCAGATAGGTATACTGGAAGTTCCACACATCGTAAGCCAGAATATACAGCCAGATCATATCAGGCCACAGCATATCCTTCTTGTCCCTGGATGCGTAGATTCCCCACCAGCCGGTCATGCAGAAAATATTGACGATGCCGGCGATGCCGTTGAGCCAGTTCCACCAGCCGCCGTAGAGCCACACATTCTCGCTGGACAGCCACCAGCGGTCGCCGAACTCCTTCATGGCCTGGGCGCCCTTGATGGCAGATTCGAAATCGCTGGCCACCGCAATCAGAATATTGATGGCAACGATCAGGAAGGGGAACACCTTGAACCATTCGGTCTTGCCGATGCTCCACTTGTACTTGAGCATCATAAAGCCGATGCAGCCCGCCGTGGCGGCGTAGAGCTTGGCGTAGTGGAACCAGCTGTTCATGTACAGATACGTCGGATTGTTCAGCGCCCACGCCGCACCCATGGCGGCGCCGGCGTAAATGGAGATAAAGTAGACCGTCAGGCCTGCAGGCAGGATCAGGAAGCAGGCGATCCCGCCCCATTTTGTGCGCCGTGCAATCTCGTTGGCAAGAATCAGTCCCACAAATACCATCAGCCAGCCGAGCAGCTGGAATCCGGCAGTATCACCGTAGATTTGAAATAACATGTTCTTTCCTCCCTAAATAACCTCTATTTCTTTGATGTTCAGTTCATTTCCCCGGAGCAGCCAGGTTTTTTCGCTGCCGCAGTGGGGGCAGATCCGTCCGTGGGCCACAGTGCCGTATTCCGCGCCGCAGCCCTCGCAGTAGGTGACCGCGGGAAGAATCTCCACGTTCATCCGGCAGTCTGTCAGCAGCGGACGTTTTTTGATCGCCCAGGCCCAGCAGTCGGTGAGGTAGTGGGGAATCACCGTGGATACCTCACCGACTTCCATGGTCACGCTTTGGATCTGGGTCACGTTATTTTCCTTCGCCACGCTTTCCAGCGAATCCATGATGTGAAAAACAACACCCAGCTCGTGCATGTTACGACTCCTTCTTCTTCTTCGAGAACTTGATTTTCAGGGCCTGCTTGGCGCCGTTGCCCAGCACATAGGGCAGCTTCTTTTCGCTGGGGATCATCCTGGAGCATTCGGGCCGCTCGCGATGGAGCTTGATGGCGCCGAATTCGCACTTGGTGGTGCAGACGCCGCAGCCGATGCACTTGTTGGGATCCACCACGCTGGCGCCGCAGCCCAGGCACCGTGCGGTTTCAGCTTTGACCTGTGCCTCGGTGAAGGGAAGCTTGGCGTCCCGGAAGGACTTCCTGCGGTCAATATTCCCGTTGGTGCCGGGAATCTGTCGGGCGGAATTGTCGTACTGCTCCACGCGGATGTTGTCCTTGTCCAGGGCGATGAAGTCCCGGCGGTTTCTGCCGATGGTCAGGCTGGAGTGGGGCTGGACGAACCGGTGGATGGAGATGGCGCCCTCCCGGCCTGCCGCGATGGCGTCGATGGCAAACTTGGGGCCGGTGTAGACGTCGCCGCCCACGAAGATATCCGGTTCCGCCGTCTGATAGGTCAGGGCGTCGGCCACGGCGCCGCTGCCACGGCCCAGCTCCACCCGGGAGCCCTTCAGCAGATCTCCCCAGAGAATGCTCTGGCCGATGGACAGGAAGACCCGGTCGCAGGGAACGGTCTGGGTATCGTTTTCATCATAGGTGGGAGCGAAGCGGCCCTCGGCATTCCAAACGCTGGTGCAGCGCTTGAAGACAATGCCGGTCACCCTGCCGTTCTCGGTCAGGATTTCCTTGGGGCCCCAGCCGCAGTGGATGGTCACATCCTCTTCCAGGGCCTCGGCGATTTCCTCTTCGGAGGCAGGCATCCTGTCCCGGGGCTCCAGGCAGAACATGGCGACGCTTTCTGCGCCGCAGCGCTGGGCGGTTCTGGCCACATCGATGGCCACATTGCCGCCGCCGACCACCACGGCCTTGCCGGTGACGGAGTAGGATTCATCGGCTCCTACCGTGCGCAGGAAGTCCACGGCGGTCATCACGTCCTTGGAATCTTCGCCGGGGATGTTGGCCTTTCTGCCGCCCTGGCAGCCGATGGCGATATAGAACGCCTTGTAGCCCTCGGCCCGCAGCTCATCCAGGGTCACGTCCCTGCCGACCTCCACGCCGCACCGGATCTCCACGCCCATGGCCTTGATGATGTCGATCTCGGCGTCAATGACGTCCTTTTCCAGCTTGAAGCTGGGGATGCCGTAGCGGAGCATGCCGCCGGGCTTCTCGTTTTTCTCGAAGATCGTCGGCGCGTAGCCCTTCTCCGCCAGATAGAACGCGCAGCTCAGACCTGCCGGGCCGGCGCCGATGATGGCCACCTTTTCGGGGAAGAACCCGTTCAGGGACGGCACCACCTTTTTGGGGATGAAGCGGGTCTCGGCATCCAGATCCCGCTGGGCGATGAATTTTTTCACTTCGTCGATGGCGATGGCCTGGTCAATGGTGCCTCTGGTGCAGGCGTCCTCACAGCGGCGGTTGCAGATGCGGCCGCAGATGGCGGGCAGGGGGTTATCCTTCTTGATGAGCGCCAGAGCTTCCGTATAGCGGCCCTGGGCGGCCATTTTCAGGTAGCCCTGCACGGCGATGTGGGCGGGACAGGCGGTCTTGCAGGGAGCGGTGCCGGTTTCATAGCAGTTGATCCGGTTGTTGTCCCGGTAGTTTTCGTCCCACATATGGGGGCCCCATTTCATTTCGCTGGGGAGGGGATGTCTGGGGTACTGCACTTCCCCGCCATCCTTGGTGCACAGCTTCTGGCCCAGCTTGACAGCGCCGGCGGGGCAGACCTCCACGCACTTGCCGCAGGCCACGCAGTCGCCTTTTTCCACCCTTGCGACGTAGGCGCTCCGGGACAGGTTGGGGGTGTTGAACAGCTGGGACGTCCGCAGCGCATAGCAGACGTTGATGTTGCAGTTGCAGATGGCGAAGATCTTGTTCTCACCGTCAATGTTGGTGATCTGGTGTACGAAGCCGTTTTCCTCACCCTGGCGGAAAATCTCCAGAGCTTCCTCCCTGGTGATGTAGCGGCCGCCCTTGCCGGTCTCCACCACATAGTCGGCCATATCGCCCACGGCCACGCACCAGCCCTCGGGATCATCGGCGCAGCCCTCGTCAAAGGTCATCCGGGATTTGCGGCAGGAGCAGGGGGACGCGGCATACTTTCCTTCGTACTTATCCAGCCAGTGGGAGATATGCTCCACGGAAATGGACTGGTTTTCCGTTTCGATGGCCTTTTCCACAGGGATGACGTGCATACCGATGCCGGCGCCGCCGGGAGGCACCATGGGGGTGACCTTTTCCAGGGGCAGGCGGCTCATCCGCTCAAAGAAGCGGCCCATCTCCGGGTGCTTCTTCAAAATGGTGTCATTCATGTTGGTAAACTCTGCGCTGCCGGGGACAAACATGGGCAGGACCCACTGCTTGGTGCGGGTGGGATTCTCCCAGTTGTACTCCAGAATGCCGTTAAAGGACATTTCATCCAGCAGCTTTTCCAGGGTCTCCTGGTCCTTGCCGGTGAGCTTCCGCAGCTCCTCCAGGGTTCTGGGCTTGCGGACGCCCATTTTCAGCGCCACCTCCGCCTGCTCGTCGGTCAGCAGCAGGGACAGGCCCCAGTATTCGGGATCGTATTTGTTCAGCTTCTGCATACCCAGCTTGACGGGAATGCGGTTGGTAATCATCTTGCCCAGCTGCAAAATGATCTCTCTGGGTTCTTCCTTCTCAATGAAATCGGGCACGAACCCTGCAAGATGGTCAGCCATGTTCTATTCTCCTTTCTTCCATTCCAAAATTTCCTGCTTCAGCCAGGCGGCGACGGCGTCCACGCCCTCGCCCGTCCTGGCGCTGATGGGAAAGATCCGGGCCTTAGGATTACGCATATGAATGTACTCGGTGCAGGTTTCCAGATCAAAGTCAAAATACGGGGCGACATCGATCTTGTTAATCAGCACCACATCGCAGACCTGAAACATCAGCGGATATTTCAGGGGCTTGTCATGGCCCTCCGGCACGGAGAGAATTGCCATGTTCTTCACGGCGCCGGTGTCGAATTCCGCCGGACATACCAGATTGCCCACGTTCTCCAGCACCACAAGGTCCGCGTCGCCGGAATCCAGTCCCTCCAGTCCCTGCCGGGTCATGGCGGCGTCCAGATGGCACATGCCGCCGGTGTGGAGCTGGATGGCCTTGACACCGGTGGCCGCGATGGTTCTTGCATCCACGTCCGAGTCGATATCCGCCTCCATGACGCCGATTTTCAGGTCATCCTTCAGCGCTTCGATGAGCCGGGTCAGGGTCGTGGTCTTTCCCGAGCCGGGGGAGGACATCAGATTGAGAAGAAACAGGCCCTTCTCCTTCAGTTCGGCGCGGAGCTTGTCTGCCTGCGCATCGTTGTTCGCAAAGACACTCTGCTTGATCTGCAGTACCCTTACGGTTTCCATCACATCGTTCCTTTCTGGCCATACCAGTATGATCGCACTGATTTCAGTTTAAGGTTTGAACGCAAAAATGTCAATTATCCCTGGAAAATTCTCTGTTTATCCCAAATTTTGAGTTTGTAATTCATCGTCTTGCATGGTAAAATAACCTCGTGGTCTGTGGTATGACCAGAACATTTGCGGGAGGGAACGCAATGGAATTTGAACCGCTTTATGCCCCCAGCCTGAAAGAGCTTTTTGTGCAGAAGCTGCAGGGGATGATTTTGTCCGGAGAGCTGCCCATGGGACAGAAGCTGCCCCCGGAGCGGGAGCTCTGCCAACAGATGGGCGTCAGCCGCGCCGTGGTCAACGCAGGCATTTCCGAGCTGGCCCGGCAGGGCTTCCTGGACGTGCTGCCCCGCCAGGGGGCTTTTGTCGCCAACTACCGCCGCCACGGCAATATGGAAACGCTCATGGCCATCATGGACTATAACGGCGGCATGCTGGGGAAAGAGGAGATCCGCTCCATTCTGGAGGTGCGCTGGGGCCTGGAGCAAATGACCCTGCACCGTGCCATTGACAACGCAACCGACGCGGAACTGGAGCAGCTGGGCAGATTTCCGAACGCGCTCAATGAAAAAACCACCCCGGCCCAGGCTGCGGAGATTGCATTTCAGTTCCATCATGAACTGACCCTGATTGGCGGCAATCACATTTTGCCCCTGATCTATACCTCCTTCAAGGTTCCCTGTACGGCACTGTGGATCCGCTTCTGCCGCAAATACGGCGTGGGCGCCCTCCGCAGCAACATGGAGGAGCTATTCCGGCATCTCCTGAACCGGGATAAAGACGGCGCCAAAAACTGGAGCAATCTGTATCTCGCAGAAGCGATCCACGGAAGCCAGCAGATCTACGATGCATAACACTCGGCGTGCTGCTTTTCTCTATTCCGCAAAGACCGCCCCGATTGCAGGGGAGCCATGAAACTGCGCAGCACCCCCTCGTGCCCCCCTGTAAAGGGGGCACGAGGGGGTGCATTCTAATCTCAGACTTCTTCCGCTCTTGCCATGGCAAGCCGGAAGTCCTTGGTGTCGGTGAAAATCTCGTTCTTGTAGGGGTTCTTCTTTTGCTCCCTGGAGCGCTTGATAATCCACGCCAGGGCAAGCACATTGATGGCCAGGGAGAGGATGGAGATCACGCCCTGGGGCACGGGATTGACCAGCGTGGGCCGCACCGCGGCATTCATAAAGCCGTCTGCATAGAGAACCGGGATGGTCGTGAACACGCTGGCGTCCTGGAACAGGGGGAACACCTGGGCGAACATGCACCACAGGGCCAGGCCGCAGTACCATGCGTGGGTGGGCAGATTCAGAGAAATAACCTCTATTTCTTTGATGTTCAGCTCATTTCCCCGGCAGGGCCTTGAAAAACTGGCAGTCTCTCATCCGAACTGCTCGTCCAAATACAGGCCGACCCGCTTCTGGATGACGGCGGCTGTATCCTCTGCGGATTTCTGTCCATCGAAAAACCAATATGCTTCATCCAGGACAACGGACATCACCGCATCGTTGTACCCCATGGTGCGGTTGCAGCTTTCGTAGAGTGCCAGGAACCGCTCATAGACCTCCTGTGTCATCTGCGGCATGAAAATGCTCTCTTGGCTTCCGGAGAGGCCGTACCGGTCATAAACCTTCTCCGAATGGGTCATGGCTTTGTCCGCCTGACTTTGGAACGCTTTTTTGTTGGTTGGGAAGCCGGGTGACTGGCCGCTATCCTGACTCTGATAGTGCTCCGTCAGCAGGGTACGGGCAAACTCCCAGGCAGCCTCCGGCTTCTGGCAGTCCACGGATATTCCCAGGCTGGTAGGCAGTCGGAAATAGCTGGCGCCGGATTGGGAGGGGAATCCCACAAACCGCACATCCGGCCCCAGGGCCTTCAGCGTATACTGGAATTCCGGGAAGGTTGAGATCTGCAGTTCTACGGACAGCTGCTCCCCCTGGGCGAAGCGCTCCGCCTCCAGACGGGTGTCGTCCTCCTCCCAGCCTTCCGGCTCCGCAGGGAAAGTCCTGGCAAAATTCAGAATATCCAGGAACTTTTGGCTTTCAAAGGCGCACGTCCCGTTTTTCAAATCCAGGAACTCCCCGCTGTTGTGGCCCACCAGACGGAAGAGCACACCGTCTCTGGGAACCTTCCAGCCCAGCACCTGCGTCGGATTTCCGGCCCGCTCCGCAGCTTGCTGCAGCTCCTCCAGGGTCCAGCCCGGCTGATCCGGCAGAAACTCGCTGCGTACCGCCATGGTCCAGATGCTGAAAAATGGCGCGATTCCATAGAGTTCGCCGTCCTTGGACATGACGTCGAACACATGGGTCATGAGCGCCTCCCGGCCCAGGTCTTCGTCGCAGTCAATCATAGGCCACAGATCCCGCAGAACCCCCTTATCCGCCTGAAAGCCCAGCGTCATGCTCTCGGCGCAGATCAGATCCGGAACGTGCCCGGCTAAAATCTCCGTGTTCAGAATGGTTTCCTGGGCATCGCCGAACTCCGAATAGTCCTGGAGGGAGATGTGTATATCCTGGCGGCTGCGGTTGAAGAGCATCACCGGTTCGCGCATCTCCCAGGCCGTTCCGGAGAGGCATGCCATGGTCAGTTCCGCTCGTTCCGGCAGTTGGGACGGATCGATTCGGGTCAGCGTCACGGCCTCCGGGCCTGCAATCCCGCCGGCGGTGGCCGCCAGTATCTGCCCGTCCTCCCGGACGGTAAAGCCCACCAGATAACGGCATTCCACCCCATAGTCCGACCAGGTCAGAAGCCGTTCCGGCTGATCCGTTTCGGCATTCCAGCCGTACAGCGTATCGCCGTTGCAGTCGAAGAGATAGGCATAGGGCGCGACGCCGGGATAGACGCGGGCGGCGCCCTCCCACAGGGTCACGGCCTCACCCCAGTCCCCGGAGGGTCCCAGGGGGCGAAACACGGGAGCAGGGCCGTCGGAACACACGACGCCCACCTGCCCGCCATAGGCGCACAGTTCTGCGCTGCTCTCCATGGAAACTGTTTGCAGTTCCTGTCCCGATGGGGTTAGCAGCCAACAGGTTTCATAATCCGAGAGGTAAAATCGCCCTCCGGCGTCCAGCTGCAGCACCTGCGGGGCCGCAGTCTCCGGAAGCGCCGTCTCCATGCATTCCAGGATTTCTCCCTGGGCATCGTAGCGGCACAGCTGCAATGGGTGTGTCCCGCCGGTAAAGGTATCCGCAGTCTGGTTCACCGTATAGGCGTGCAGCCGCTGCGCCGCCCAGACCGTGTTCTCCGGGCCGGGAGCCAGGGCCAGCACATCCAGCGCGCCGCCGGCTGCGTCCTTTGGCAGAAACCTTCTGTGATCCGCCAGCAGAATGCGGTCGCCGGTGTCCTGATCCAGCAGAAACAGGCTGGTCTGACCGCTCATGGAAATTGCGCCGTCTCCGTCAACCCGCCCGCCGGTGCTGCACCAGGCTGTGAAATACCAGGCTTCTCCGCTGACGCAGGAGGCGGTGATGGAGCCCATCTGCCGGCTATAGTCAATCAGCGGGGCATATTCCGCTTCATAAACATAGGCACTGGCGAGCATGGAATTGGCAGCAGGCGCTTCGTCCTGCCGGCTGCAGGCTGTGGTCAGCAGCAGCAGCGCCAGCAGAGCGCTCAGAAATCGATATTTCATGATTAGCCTCCTTCCCCATCCCTGTTGGGTTCCACGGTTTGAAAACAATTCAGCAGCTCCAGAAAATACGCCCGGATCTCCGCTTCGTCCGCAGTGGAGCCGGAATAAACAGTCATCTGGAATTCTTCCACAGCGCCGTCCCGCTGGAAAAAGGCGTTGTAAACTACGGTATGCTCATTTCCTGGGTGGGTCAGATCGAACTTTGATATACCGTTCTCATCCATGGACACGGCCTCCTGACAGTATATCATGCTGTCATGGGTCACAATGCTGATCTCTGTACCGTCTGCAGCCGTGTAAGTCGAAGGTGCCAGGCCCGGCTGTCCATCCACGATGCGGCCCATCTCCAGCCGTTCACCGGAATAGTACTCCGTAAACAGATGGGTTCGCTCGCAGTAGGAGGCACTCAAAAGACCGCTTTCCAGTTTGACAGACTGGAAGTGCATCTGCTCCACCGTAATCAGCCGCAGGAGGCCCTCCCCGTTCCGCCATAGGCTCATCAGAATGGGGGCAGTGGAAACCCACGACTCCTCCTGAAAGGCTGCCTTTTCTCCCAGATACCGCCTGCATTTCAGAAGCGGTGCTCCCAGGAAATCTGCAGCATCCTCCAAAGAGAAAAAGGGTAGGGTGGAGCATATGGCGTCGCTGCCTGCCAGCGCCTCCCGCACCCCCGGCCCCAGCTCCGCCAGGGAATACCGCCGCTCCAACGGGCCGGACACCAGGTATTCCGTGCAGGTCTCCTCCATGCGGATCTCGGAGACTCTCATCCGCACCAGAACCAAACCCAGGGCAGAAGTCGTCAGCAGCAGGCACAGGCAGGCCGCCAGCAGGGCTCTGCGCAGCGCGACAGGTCGCTTTCTGCATCCGTCCCGGGCTGCTTCCTCAATCAGCCGGGGATCCAGGCCGTCCATAATCCTCTGAATGCTTTGTTCATTCATGCCACAATCCCTCCTCCTGAAGTATTTTGCGCAGCTTGTTCCGCATCCGGAACAAGACGCCCTTTGTCCGGTTCTCCGACCACCCCTGCCGGCGGCTGATTTCGTCGATGGAATCCTGATACCAATACCGGCGGACAAAGGCGATGCGGTAGGCCGCCGGCTGGGCCAGGAGAAATTCAGAAATCCGCCCGGAGAGCTGCCGCGCCTCTGTCTCTGACACCGGATCCAAGCCTCCGGGCAGGCAATCCTGCAGTTCCTCCAGCGATGCAGTCTCCGGCCGTCTGCGCCCGGCCCGCAGCCTGGCCAGGGCGGCATTGCGAACCACGGCCGCCAGCCAACTCTGAAACTGCAGGGGGCGGCTGGGCGGAATGGCCCGCCATACGGCCAAATACGCGTCATTGAGGCACTCCTCCATGTCCTCCTGCGGCAGCCCCAGGCTCCGGATAATGGACCGGCAGTAAGCGCCATATTGCCGGTCCGTCTGCGCAATGGCGTCCTCCGTGCGCTGCTCAAATAGCGCAATCAAATCCTGATCCGTCACCAAATCCCTCCTCTGTCTATATTTATATAGAGTGCAATACTGCACGGAAGGTTCTCTAACTTAAAAAATAATCATACTGATCGGTTTTGCTCAGCCAAGCAGGCAGCCTATAAATTGGGGTTTGTCTTTGAATTGACAATTGATAATTGACAATTGACAATTGACAATGGAGGTATCCGCTTCGCGGATGATTTGAAATGGTGCTGCGCACCCTCGTGCCCCCTTTACAGGGGGCTGCCGGAGCGCAGCGGAGGCTGGGGGTTGCTGCAAATCAGCAATTGTTTCGTTTGTTCGGTAAAACTGCTTGTCGATACAACCCCCAGTCAGCTTCGCTGACAGCCCCCTGTGGAGGGGGCACGAGGGGCAAACCCCAAATTGTCTCGCTCTTTTGCAGCCATTCATCAAAAGGAAGCGTCCGA
>JAEDJR010000060.1 GCA_016296235.1 Oscillospiraceae bacterium | reverse complement strand
GGCTGCCGCCAATGGTTCAATGTCGGCAGCTGTGCTTCAAAATAAGCCCGCGCCTGCTCCGGAGGCCAGTTTTCGTTGGACATATGCGCAACCAGGAAATCCGTCAATTGCGCAAGGTCGGTGTAAACATATTTCCCGTCCGCATAGCACCACTTGCAGTATTCTTCGTTGAATGTACCGTCGGGCTCCTTGCTGGTGGTAGAATCCTCCAGGGGCATGCCGCAGCATTGGCAGATCAGCTTCCGGGGAGAACCCAGAAGCGTATTGATGGAAACATCGAACAGCTTCGACAGCAGCTTCAGCGTTTCCGTGTTTGGTACGGTTTCGCCGGTTTCCCAGCGGGAGACCGCCTGCCGGGTCACATGGATTTTTTCTGCAAGCGCGTCCTGAGACAATCCGTTTTTGGTTCGGAGCTCCAGGAGAATATCATTGGTGTTCATACCAATCATCACCTCGCAAACAGTATACCAACGTTGTCGTGAGAAGACAAGCAACCTGCTGTTGCTGTTTGTTTCAGTACAGGAAAGGACCGGGTCAGGCGGACAGCCTGCCCCGGTCCTTATGGGTTATTGCGTCACAGTGAAGCTGATTTCCTTGTCGGTCTTGACTCGCTGGCCGTTGAAGTAGATTTCCAGAGAATACTGGCCGGGCGTCTGGGGGGTGCGCAGAAGCTCGCCCACATAGGTGTCCCGGGTCCACATATTGTTCCAGACCTCTTCGCCGCTGTAGTAGTCCACCACATTGCCGTTTTCGTCCCGCAGTACCAGCAGGGTGGAGACGGCTTCATCGCTGTCCTTCAGCGCAGAGACGGATTCGCAGGCGAACGCAATCTGCTCGCTGGTTTTGAAGGTGGTGCGGACATACTGCAGGTTGTTGACGGTCCAGTCCTCCTGGGTGGGGCGCAGCCACATGACCACATAGCCCTTGGTGAAGCCATAGCCGGTGAAGCTCTCTGCCGCCGGCATGGTGACCTGGGTGGTGGTTTCGCCGCCGACCTGCTCGCCCTCGGCCTCCTGAATTTCAATGGTATAGGTGGCGCCGGGAATCAGGCCGTCCAGGGTGACGGACTGCTCGGAGGTCTGTGCCACGCTGCTCATACCGCTGCCGCCCTCCAGGGTGTAGACCACCAGCCATTCGGTATCCACGGCTTCCGCTTCGCAGCTCCAGGAGATGTCCAGGCTGCCTGCCTCGGTGGGTTTTGCCGCGATTTCCGTGATGGAAAGCGCATCGGGGGTGAAGCTGGCGGTGGCGCCGTTGAGCATATTGTCACAGGTGATGACCAGGGTGTAGGTCTCGCCGGCCCGGAGATTTTCCAGGGTTACGGTGCTGTCCAGAACGGTCTGATTGTCGGTATAGCCCTCGGAGCCGGTGGTGGTGACGTTCCAGCTGGCGGGCGCTTCCCCTTCATAGGTCCAGGTGATGACGGCGGTGGACTTGGAAAGCTCCGCAAAGACCTGGCCCATTTCCACGGAGGCCAGGGTATGGCCGGATGCAGTTGTGATGCCGGTCAGCTGAATGTCGCTGGGATTCAGGAGGGTGATTTCATAGGCCGTGTCCGGCTCCAGACCGGTGAGCACCACGGTGTGGCCGGTGAAGACCTTGGTAGCGGGCTCCTGCCCCACGGGACCATAGGAGACGGCCCATTCCTCCGGCTCGATGCCGTCGGGGATAAAGGTCAGCTCCAGCTCGCTGACGGTTTCACGGCTGACCGTGAGACTGACGATGTTGGTGGTCGTCTTGGTGGACGCGTTGTGGGGAACGGCGCCGGCGATGTGCTCTTCCTTGAAGCCCTGAACAGAGAAGCTGTACTGGGCGCCGGAGGCCAGACCGGTGAAGGTGTTGGGCTGGCCGGGAACATAGGCCTGGCGGGAGACGTTGCCGTAGGCGTCGGTACAGATGACCTCAAAACGGCCGGGATCCTCCTGGGTGGTCAGGGAAACGGTGATGGAATCCACGGTGCGGTCGTTGATGACAATGCTGTCGATGGTCAGGGTATCCTTGCGGATGAAGAAGAACCAAACGGCGGCGGCAGCCAGGCCCAGCACCAGCAGAACGGCCAGAACCGTGGGCAGCCAGACGGTGAGACGCCTGCGCTTGCGGGACTTGGGAGCGCTGCTTGCGGACGCCTCCGAACCTTCTTCGGAGGATTCGGCTGCGGTATAGTCGTTTTCGATGTCCCGGTGGACCGATTCGATCAGGGCGTTGAGCATCTCGCTGTCCGGGGAGAAGCTCTGCTTGAAATCCTCGTCCAGGGCTTCCGTGTCGGTGAACTGGACCGGCTCGATCTCTTCCTGGGCGGCCTCGGCGTCCACGGGGGCCTCGTCGGACACGATGGGCGGAGTGATGGGCGTGTCGCCCACCTGGTTGCGCATCATGTAGTCCACGAACGCCTGCTTCAATTCCTCCGGAGACTGATAGCGGTCCTCCGGCCGGAAGGCGCAGGCCTTGTGGATGATCTCTGCCATTTCGTAGTCGGCAAACATGGGGGCAGGCAGCTCCTTGCCGGTGATGCGCAGCTTGTCCGCCGCCTTGGCGGAGGTCTTCTCGTCCTCAAAGGGCGCGTGGTTGCCGTTGTAGATCCGGTAGAGGATCAGGCCCACGGCGTACAGATCCACGGTCACATTGACGTTGGCCATCAGCTCAAACAGCTCCGGCGCGGAGTAGGGGCTGAGCATGCTTTCGGGCATGGAGCAGTATTTGAGCTCGTCCACCTTGGCAATGCCCATGTCGCCCAGCATGAAGTGGCCCTGGCTGCTGAGATAGATGTTGGACGGCTTCACGTCCCGATGGATCAGACCGGCGGCCCGCAGCTCCGTCAGGGCGTTGCACAGATCCATGGCCAGATTGACGGCGCTGGACTGGGTCATGGGGGTGTCGGTCAGGTAACGGTCCAGGGTTGTCCGGAATTCAGACAGGAGATAGACGTCATAGCCGACGCCGTCCTCCTTGGGCTTGATCTCGTAGCTGTGAAAGCTGTCCAGATTGGGACTGCCCGAAAGGGCTTCCAGCTGTTCCAGCTCTGCCTGGTAGTCGGTGACCACCTGCTGGTAATAGGCCTGCGCAGCCTCTTCATCGGCAGCGGCGCCTGTGAGGATCAGAGCGTCCACCTGCTTCTGGGTTTCCGGAACGGAAATATGCTTGAGCGCATAGAGCTGGTCGGACTTGGTGCTTTTGACGGAATAGACTGCGACGCCGCCTCTGCGGCTCAGACAGTCCTGCACCTCCATATTGGTCATAAGTGCCGTATTGAGTTTGATTTCTGCCAAATGATTCGCCTCCTTCAACTCATACAGCTTCTATTTTAGGCGATTTCGGGAAAAAAAGCAATACAACAAGGGGCGGCAGGGGCTGTTTTTTTCAGGTAATTTTTCCGCGCCGGAGAAAATCATTGGAATCTGTCGAAAAGTATGGTATGATACAGCTATGCATTACAATCCTTTGGAGGTTATGGAGCATGGAACGCAAAACCTGCGAATTTTGCGGGACGGAATATGAAGCAGAGCTGCAGCAGTGCCCCCTGTGCGGGAAGAGCAGCCATCCTGCTGCGGAAGCAAAGCAGAAGCGCCGGCTGGCCAGCACCGGCGGCGGCGCCCGGGTGGCGTCCAAAAAGGGGACAAAGGAGCAGCCCCAGACCGGCAGCTCCCGTCTGGTGTGGAGCATCGTCTGCGTCGTGCTGGGCGCTGCGGTTCTGGCCGGTGTGGCTTACTTTGTCCATATTATGGGCTATCTGCGGGGAGAACTGGATCTGAACGCCATTCCCACTCTGCAGGAGCAGCAGACACCGGCGGAAACACCGGAAGAGCCCCAGGCGCCGGAAGAGCTGCCGGAGCTGCCGGAGGAGCCTGAACCTGTCGCGCCGGCCGGCGCCTGCACAGGGCTGACCATCAGCCAGAGCGCCGTAACCATGGATGAGGCGGGCGGCCGGATCTTCCTGACGGCGGTGGCCCGGCCCAGCGGCTGCGAAGAGCCCATCCTGTTCTCCAGCAGCGATGAAACCGTGGCAACGGTCAATGAGGGCGGCATGATTACAGCCGTCGGCCCCGGAACGGCGGATATTACGGTTTCCTGCGGCAGCGTGACCCAGGTGTGCACCATCACCTGTGACTTTGACCTGCCGGAGCCGGAGCCGGAGCCGGAGCCGGAACCCGAACCTGAACCGGAGCCCGAACCGGATCCGGAACCCGAGCCCGATCCGGAGCCCCAGGCCCAGCCGGAGCTGAGCACCGAGGACTTCACCCTGTTCTATCCCGGCGAGGAGACCTGGCTGACTGTGAAGAACAAGCCCGAGGGCGCTGCGGTGACCTATGTATCTTCCAATACCAACGTGGTGACGGTGACCAACGACGGCAAGGTGACAGCCAAGGGCAAGGGCACGGCGACGATCACGGTGACCGTCGGCGAGATCAAGCTGACCTGCATCGCCCGCTGCAATCTGGACAGCAGTGCGGAGAACAACGGCGGCGGCAGCTATGAAGGCCCCTTCACCATCAGCCACAGCGATGTGACCCTGTTTTCTGCCGGTGAGTCCTTCCAGCTGACCCTGACGGACGCCAACGGAAAAACGGTGAGCGGCGTGACCTGGAGCACCTCCAATTCCGGCGTGTGTACGGTCAGCGGCAGCACGGTCAAGGCGGCCGGCAAGGGCACGGCCAATGTGACTGCCACCTACAACGGTGTGACTTACACCTGCTTCGTCCGGTGCAGTTTCGGATAACCGGCAATCAGCATGGATGCGCTTCGGGCGGGCCTGGATGCCCGCCCGAAGGATTCTCATAATGAATGATTATGAGATGATGCCGGATCAGTGCTCCTCATGCTTGCGGAACAGCAGGGTGATGCACCAAAGACCGGCCAGACCCACCAGGGCGTAGATGATCCGGCTGATCAGGGCAGTCTGCCCGCCGCAAAGCCAGGCAACCAGGTCGAACTTTGCGAAGCCCACCAGGCCCCAGTTGATGGCGCCGATGATCGTTAAGATCAGCGCTGCGGTGTCCATATCGATCAACTCCATTCGTTCGGGTTTGTTCCCTGCGGGTAGTATCCGCAAATTCAAGCGCATTATACAAAAGTCAAAAACACCCTTTATGAAAAAGGCTGAAAGTGAAAAAACGATTTGATTTTTTGGTCAAATCCAATATAATGAAGATGGCTAAAAAATTTTTGAAATCCAAAAAATTTTTAGTATCAGAAAGCTGTGAAGCGTATGAAATATATTCTGATGATCGGTGACGGCATGGCGGATAATCCCGTGCCGGAACTGGGCGGCAGAACGCCGCTGCAGGCGGCGGAAAAGCCTTGCATTGACGCCCTGGCCGCCAAATCCCGGTTGGGCAGTGTCCGGACCGTGCCCCGCTCCATGCCGCCCGGCAGCGATACGGCCATCCTGTCCATCTTCGGCTGTGATCCCTGCCGGTATTTCACAGGCCGTAGCCCCTTGGAGGCTGCCGGCTGCGGCGTGCCGGTGGAGCCCGGCTGCGCCAGCTACCGGTGCAATATGGTCTGCCTGGAGGACGGCGACCAGCCCTTTGAACGGAAAATAATCCTCTCGCACAACGCCGGTTCCATTGACGGTGAGACCTCCATTGCCATCATTACGCAGTTGTGTGAGGATCCCGAATTCCGGGCGGCCCTGGATGCGGCCGGCATGACCATCTGGCCCACGCCGTCTTTCCGCCATATGGCCGTACAGAAAGGCGGAGATATCCAAGGCATCGTCCTGAAGCCGCCCCATGATATTCTGGGCCGGGTGATCGGGGACTATGCCTTCTGCGGCAATGACAATGCCAAAATCCTCTGGAATCTGATGGAGCTGGCCAACCGGAAGCTGGAGCATCTGCCCCTCAATGAGGCCCGCCGGGCCGCCGGGAAGAAGCCTGCCAACGGAATCTGGTTCTGGGCGGAGGGCACGGCGGTGCAGCTGCCGGACTTTGCGGCCCGCTACGGCCATACCGGTTCGGTCATCAGCGCGGTGCCTCTGGTTCACGGCATCGGCGCCCTGACGGGCCTGAAGCGGATCACCGTGGAGGGGGCCACAGGCGAGGTGGATACCAACTACGCCGGTAAGCTCCAGGCGGCCAAGGATGCCCTGCTGGCCGGGGATGAGTTCCTGTGCGTCCATCTGGAGGCGCCGGACGAAGCCACCCACAACGGCAGCCTGCGGGACAAGCTCCTGGCCATCCGTCAGCTGGACAGCCTGATTGCGGCGCCGCTGACGGCCTGGATGGAGGAGCAGGGCATGGACTACCGCCTGCTGCTGCTCAGCGACCACAAGACCCTCATGTCCTCCCGGACCCACGATGGGGATCCGGTACCTTACCTGATCTACGACAGCACCCGGCCTCAGCCCTGCGGCCTGTCCTATACCGAGGAAAACGGGGAAAAAGGCCCCTATGTGGACAAGGGCACAGACCTGATGGGCCTGCTGTTTGAGAAAACCTGACATTTTTGAAAGGGGAACTGACCATGAACGCATTCCTGCCCGCTGATATTCTGATGCCCAAGGTGGATTCCATGGAAAAATGGGCGGTCATCGCCTGCGACCAGTTTTCTTCCCAGCCGGCCTATTGGGACCGGGTGCGGGAGACGGCGGGGGACGCGCCCTCCACCATCAACCTGATCCTGCCCGAGGCAGAGCTGGGCACGCCCCAGGAGGCTGCCCACACGGCTCTGATCAACGAGACCATGGCCCGGTATCAGGAATCCGGCGTGTTCCAGACCTATGCCCGGTCCTTTGTCTATGTGGAGCGCACCCTGGAGAGCGGCGCCATCCGCAAGGGTCTGGTGGGCATGGTGGATCTGGACGCCTATGATTATTCCGTGGGTTCTGTGTCCGCCATCCGTGCCACGGAGAAGACCGTGGTGGAGCGCATTCCGCCGAGAATGCGGGTTCGCCGGGATGCGCCCGTGGAGCTGCCCCACATTCTGATGCTCTGCGACGACCACGACAAGGTTCTGCTGGAGCCCATCGCCGCCCAGAAGGACAGCCTGCCCAAGCTCTATGACTTCGACCTCATGGAGGGCGGCGGTCATATTTCCGGCTGGCTGGTGCAGGGGGAGGCCGTGGACGCCTTCGAGGCCCGTCTGGCGGACTACACTGCCAATGTGGGCAAAAAATACGAGGGCCTGCCCGGGGTGCCCATGGTGTTCGCCGTGGGCGACGGCAACCACTCCCTGGCCACGGCCAAGTCCTGCTACGAGGAGCTGAAGGCCGCCCATCCCGGCGAGGATCTCAGCAATCACCCGGCCCGCTATGCTCTGGTGGAGCTGGAGAACATCCACGACGAGGCCCAGGTCTTTGAACCCATCCACCGGGTCATCGTGAAAACCGACCCGGAGAAGCTCCTGGCCGATCTGCAGGCCTGGTGCGTCCCGGAGGGCTTCCCCGTGACCTGGTACATCGGCGACCGCTCCGGCACGGTGTATCTGGACAAGTCCAGAAGCCAGCTGGCCGTTGGCGCCCTGCAGGGCTTCCTGGACGGCTGGCTCAAGGACAACGCCGGTGAGATCGACTACATCCACGGCGACGACGACCTGCGCCAGCTGGCGGCCCAGGATCGGGCCATCGGCTTCCTGCTGCCTGCCATGGAAAAGAGCCAGCTGTTCCGCGGCGTCATTGCCGACGGGATTCTGCCGAGAAAGACCTTCTCCATGGGTCATGCCCGGGAAAAACGATACTATCTGGAAGGACGCGCCATTAAGTGATTACATTGCAGGAGCAGGCATACGCCAAACTGAATTTGACCCTGGACATCCTGGGCAAGCGCCCGGACGGCTATCATGAGCTGGAGTCCGTCATGCAGCAGATCACCCTCTGCGACGAGGTGGAAATTGACCTGGAGACCGGCGAGGACTGGAAGCTGGAGTGCGACTGGCCGGAGATCCCCACGGATTCGGAGAATCTGGCCTGGAAGGCCGTGGGGGTGTTTTACAAGACCCTGGGCAAGGATCCCGGGGGCGTGACCATCCGCATCGCCAAGCGCATTCCCGTCCAGGCGGGCCTGGGCGGAGGCAGCGCCGACGCGGCTGCGGTGCTTCGCGCCCTGAACCGCCACGAGGGTGAGCCCTACTCCCTGTGGGAGCTGGCCCAATTGGGGGCAAAGGTGGGCAGCGACGTACCCTTCTGCGTCATGGGCGGCACGGCCATGGTCAAGGGCAGGGGAGAGCAGGTCAATCCGTTGACGCCCATGCCCCAGTGCTTCTACTGCATCGCCAAGCCGGACTTTTCCGTGTCCACACCGGCCCTGTTTGCCGAATTTGACCGGCAGGGCAGCGACTGGCGCCCCGATACGCCGGGTATGCTGAAGGCCCTGGAGGAGCAGGATCTGCTCCGGACGGCCGGCAGCGTCCGCAACGCCATGGAGCCCCTGGTGGCCCGGAGCCACCCGGAGATCACGGTGATCCGCTCCATCATGGAGGACTGCGGCGCTCTGGGTACGGCCATGACCGGCTCCGGTTCCGCCATATTCGGCGTGTTCGACGCCTTTGATATGGCCGCCATGGCCAGCATGCAGCTCATGGAGAAGTGCAAGACCTACCTGTCCCGGAATACCGATTGAGATGCCCTTGTCCCCCCTCATCAGGGGGGTGCCGAATGAAATGAGGCGGGGGGTTGCTGCAGGACTGCCATTGTACCGGTCTGTCGGTAAAACTGCGTGCCATACCAACTCCCATTCCCTGTTTAAAACCGAAAATCACCGTCCATACTTTATTTATATATGGTATGGACGGTGATTTTTTATGAAAAAGACGATGTTAGCGGTTCTGGCCCTGCTGGCGGCATTGACGGCCACGGCTGCGGCCCTGCAGGGAGAGCAGCAGGCCCTGGCCGGGAAGCTGGTGCGGCTCCATGTGGTGGCCAATTCCGATTCGGAGGAGGACCAGGCCCTGAAGCTCCGGGTGCGGGACGCGGTGCTGGCAGCAACCCGTGGACTGGAAGCGGAGGACCTGGAGACCGCTTTGCCCCAAATCGAGGCGGCGGCCCGGACCTGCCTGCGGGCGCAGGGCAGCGGCGATGCCGTAACGGTTACTCTGTGGGACGAGCGGTTTCCCACCCGGCTGTATGACAACTTCGCCCTGCCTGCCGGGGTCTACCGGAGCCTGCGGGTGACCATTGGAGCCGGGGAGGGCCATAACTGGTGGTGCGTGGCGTTCCCGTCCATCTGCTTCCGGGCCACAGCGGCCGACGTGCAGGAGGCGGCAGTCTCCGCCGGCTTTACCCAGGACGAGGTTCGCCTGATTACCGGTGACGGCGGCGGGTACGTTTTGAAGTTCAAGATCCTGGAGCTGCTGGAACGTTTGAAGGTGTGGCTGTTCTGACAAGCAGATGCCGGTGGAATCAGGCAGAGTCTTCCCGCTTCCGGAAAGACTCTGCCTGATTATTTCCGCCGGGTCAGCACCATGGCTACCGCCACGGCTGTGACGCCGGACACCAGCTTGGCCACAATCATGGGCACCAGCAGCGCCGGCGCGTAGCCTGCCGTGAAGCCCAGATGGTCGCCGAACACAAAGGCCGCCGAGACCGCAAAGGCCACGTTCAGCACCTTGCCCCGATCGTCCATGTCCGCCATCATGCCGAACATGGGGATGGAATTGGCCAGGGAGGCCACCATGCCTGCTGCCGCCACGTCGTTCATTCCCAGCAGCCCGCCCAGCTTCAAAAGGGGCTTCTGGAACACCTTGGTGATGACGTAGATCAGGGGAAAGGCGCCTGCCAGGACAATGGCGATGCTGCCCACAATTTCATAACCCTCGGACAGCGGCGCCATGCCGGGAATCACCGTCAGGCCTGTCAGAGCCTCCACAATGGCAGCCGCCAGCCCCACGGTGATGGCCGCCGTCACCAACCAGCCAAAGACTGTGAAGCCTTTAATCATGGCGTTTTCGGCCTTCCAGAGCCCCAGGGCGATGAGCAGGGCAAAAATCACGATGGGCGCCAGGTTCCGCACCACCATAATCAGGGAAAAACCGGCAGTCAGACCGCCCGCAAAGGCCCCTACGGGAATGGTGATGATTCCCGCCAGCACGCCCTGGGCCAGATATCTGCGGTCCTCCTGACGGATGATGCCCAGGGCCACGGGAATGGTAAACACGATGGTGGCCCCCAGCATGGAGCCGATGATGACGCCGCCGAAGAGACCGGCCTCCCGGTTTTCCGCCAGCTCCATGGCCAGAGGCGCGCCGCCCATGTCACAGGCCAGAATGGAGCCGGGAAACATGCCGGGGTCTGCGCCGAATACCCGAAACACCGGCACCACCACCGGCCGCAGCACATTGGCCAGCACCGGCGCCAGACAGATGATGCCCAGCATGGACAAGGCCAGGGAGCCGAAGGCCAGAATGCCGTTTTCAAACTCCTTGCCCAGGCCCAGCCTGCTGCCGAAGATCCGGTCCAGAGCGCCCAGGACCATGAAAACCGCCATGAGAATCATGATAAACTCGCTGATATGCCCGCACCTCCTAGGTTTTTTCGTCCAAAATTGCCACGATGGCCGCGTCGCAGGGCAGC
>JAEDJR010000059.1 GCA_016296235.1 Oscillospiraceae bacterium | reverse complement strand
TGGTCCGAGTGACAGGATTCGAACCTGCGGCATCCTGCTCCCAAAGCAGGCGCGCTACCAACTGCGCTACACCCGGTTATTCAGTTTTCCATCCGGCTGGGCATATTCTCCCAAACGGGCGCGATATCATGCTTCGCAAAACCCGGATGGAAAGGCCCAAACAGAACTTTTTTATTATAACTGACTTTATCATGAAAAGCAAGTCATAAATGAGCTCGAACACTGCTGTGAGGTTGTATTATTTCAGAAAAGCCTTGTGGTTTCCTCCCCCTGGCGCTATCATAGAAGCAAAAAAGGAGGCTCAGTAACATGAATCTGACTCTGCAGCGTGTACGGATCCGCAGCTTTCTTGAGCAGGACGGACCTGCTTTGCAGGAGATACTGGGTGATCCTGTCGCCATGGAATACATGGAACCTGCCTATTCTCCGGAGAAAACCGAAGCGTTTCTCCGCAGCTTCTGCATTGCCCGCCGCGGTGCGCTGGCCTGCGTTCACCGGGAAAGCGGTCTTCTTCTGGGTTATCTGCTTTTTAACCCTGTGGAAGACGGCGTCTGCGAAATTGGATGGGTGTTTCGCAGGGATCATTGGAGGCAGGGCTATGCTTTTGAGGCCTCTTCGGGCCTGTTGGACTATGCCTTTTCTCATCTTCTGATTCATAAGGTCTTTGCCGAAACCATCGACCCCGTGAAAGCCGCCGGGCTGATGGAGAAACTCGGCATGCACCGCGAGGGTGTGCAGCGCGGTCATACCCGGGACAGCAAGGGATGCTGGGCCGATCTGTATCTCTACGGTCTTCTGCGGGAAGACTGGCTGGAACAGCATCATCGGTCTCCTTGTAACCTTTTTTGATTCCGTTCGTTTATAAGATGAAGGAGGGTGAGAAATGAAGCAGGAAATTCTGGAACAGCTATACCGGCAATACTATGCCTCCGCCCTGCTCTATGCGCTCTCCTTATGCGGGCAGAGGGAAACGGCGGAGGATCTGGTGGCGGACGCCTTTGTGAAGGCCTATGTCTCCCTGGACGAAAGTCACCCCGCCTTCTCCTGCTGGCTGCTGCGGGTGGTGAAGAATCTCTGGCTCGACCAGCTGCGCAGGCAGAGACGTCAGCCGGACTGGGAACCGGAAGCAACCGAAACGCCGGAGCAGTTAGTGGTGCTGGACGAGCGGCGGCAGGCCCTCTGGCGCGCCATAAACGGTCTCTCCCCTGCCGACCGTGAATTGCTGACGCTGCACTATTTCAGCGGTCTGGCCATTCCACAGGTTGCGCAGCTGCTGCATCGGACGCCCGGCGCAGTCAAAACAAAGCTCTGCCGTCTGAGGCAAAATCTGAAACAGGAATTGGAGGAACAAGGTTATGAGTTTTAACGACGCCTTTGCCCACTTCCGGGCCGGCACCGCATCCCCGGAGGAATGCGCCCTGGTGGAGGAGGAGCTGGAAAAAAACCGGCTGATCAGCGAGTATCTGGATGAGGACTGGAGCCAGACTCCCCCGGCGGAACCGGCCCGGACGGAACTCCGGCAGGTACGCCGCTCTCTGCGGCGGCACAGGGCCGTTACGATTTTGATCGCGGTTGCCCTGGCAGCAGCCTTGGCCGCCGGAATCTTTTTCGGCGCGCTGCCTCTGTTGGAACGGCAATACTATAATCCCGAGGTCAACACCTATGACCAATCCTGCAGCGACTTTGATCTCTACCTTATGGCCTACACGGAACTGTTTCATCCCGGCTATGTCTACAACCATACCCTGGTCACCAAAACCGGTCTGGGGCGCTATCAGCTGGATCTGAACCGCAATGGCTTCTATACCGGAGAGAGCGAATACGCTTCTGCTGCCCTGGATCGCGGAAGCCTGACCATGCCCCGGTCGTTCCAGTCCGGTTATCTGCCGTGCAACGTCATCGAGCGGGCCAGCTATCCGGTCTATTCTATGACGGACGATCACAAGTCCTCCGTCCGGCAGCAATTGGAGGAATTGCCAGATTATGTCCAGGTCACCGCAGCCATTTCCTTTCCTGAGGATCTGTCCATGGCGCAATTGCTGGAGTTGATGGATACCATCGACGGCACCCTCTGCTGGGCGGGCATCCGGAACGCCCCGGAGGACAGGCAGTGTTATCCCCTCTGCGGTCTGGATCCTTACGGCTCCGGCATCCTGGTGGAGGGAATCAACAGCTTCTATCCGTACTTTGAGCAGGCCGGAGAGGCGGTCACCGGCGAAGTTCTTGAGGCGCATTTCGAAAGCCTGCTGCGTTTCCTGGCCGGCCAGACGGAATTCCCGGCGGAGGCAGAACAGGGCTGGGTTTCCGGGTCCTACTATCAGTCTGTCTTGGATTATATCAGTCAGGCAGGAATTCACTCTTATGGCGGCGTGATTGCCGCTGCTCCCAGCGAGCTGCTGCGGCTGCTGGATGAGGGTGTGATCACCCAAGCATGGCCTATGGATGCGGATTTCCGGTTTTAGAACAAGCAACGGCTCCCCGTCTCAGGGGAGCCGTTGCGCTGCATGCCTCCTGCCGGGTCTCACAGCTTCGGCAGCTGCTCCTGCACCTGGCGGAGGCTCAGGCCCTGTTCCCGGGCGATTCCGGCCAGGTCCTCGTACTCATATTTCGCACGCTGAACGCCATATCCGTTCACGTCTTTGCGGCGGACAGGGCCCCACGGTGTGGAAACCTGCGTCTCGGTTCTGCGCAGAACATACCGGCGGGTCTCATACTCCCGGATGCCGATGGTGGAGGTGTGGCGGAACAGCAATTCCAGCATATCCTCCCGCCGCTCCGGGCTGCACAACACGCGCAGCAACACACCGGGGCGGGATTTTTTCATGCCGATGGGAATCGTATAGGCCTCCAGGGCGCCGCCCTCCAACAGCCGTTCCAGGGCGAAGCCCAATTCCTCCCCGGTCATGTCGTCCACATTGCACGACAGCTCCAGCACTGTGTCGGAAAGATCCTCCGTCTGCCCCAGGAAAGCCCGGATGCAGTTGGCGGCTTCAAAGTCCTTCTTCCCCATGCCGTAGCCTATGGCCTGGGTTCGCATGGGCGGCATATGGCCGAAGCGATCCACAAAATGCGTCAGCAGGGCTGCACCGGTAGGGGTGCACAGCTCCCCGGCGATTTTTCCTCCATAGATGGGCACGTCCCGCAGCAGCTCCGCCGTGGCCGGAGCCGGTACCGGCAAAAGCCCGTGGGCACAACGAATCCGTCCGCTGCCCACATGGACGGGTGACGCCAGAACCGTGTCCGGCGCCAGACGGTTCATCAGCAGGCAGACCGCCGTTACATCCGCCAGAGCGTCCAGAGTTCCCACCTCGTGGAAGTGAATCTGGGTTACGGGTACGCCGTGAACCCGGCTTTCCGCCTGGGCCAGCCGGTCGTAAACTGCCAGAATATCCGCCTTCACCGGCTCCGGCACCTGCAGATGATCCCGCACCAGATGGCGGATGTCCGACAGGCCGCTGTGACTGTGGCTGTGTCCGCCGTGATCGTGGTCATGATTGTCTTCTTCCTGACCGTGCACCAGAACAGACATATGGGTGCCGGCAATGCCGCACTTGACGGCGTCCTCCCGACGGAATTCAACACCGGGAAGTCCCAGACCGTTGAGCTCCGCCACAAAGGTCTCCGGGTCCGGCAGCAGTTCCAGCAGGGCGGCGGTGAGCATATCCCCCGCCGCGCCCATGGAGCAGTCCAAATACAGCGTTTTCATGGCATATCCTCCCCTCTGGCGGCCACATGGTTAATCATACTGGCCAGGTATCCGGCGCCGAAGCCGTTGTCGATGTTCACCACAGATACGCCGCTGGCGCAGGAATTGAGCATGGACAGCAGAGCCGCCAGGCCCTGGAACGACGCACCATAGCCCACGCTGGTGGGCACGGCAATCACCGGACAGTCCGCCAGACCGCCGATGACGCTGGGCAGCGCCCCCTCCATGCCGGCCACAGCGATGATCACTGTGGCATTCATGATTTCGTCCATATGGGCCAGAGTCCGGTGGATTCCGGACACCCCGACATCGTACAGCCGCACCACCCGGTTGCCCAGGGTCTCGGCCGTCAGGGCCGCTTCCTCCGCAACCGGGATATCGCTGGTGCCGCCGGTGGCGATGACGATATTGCCCAGACCGTCAGGCGACGGCAATGGGCCCAGAATGCCAATCCTGGCACCTTCATGATAATCCAGAGCGTGATGCTTCCGCACCTGAACCGCAGCCTCCGGCGACAGGCGGGTCACCAGGATTGTCCCGGCCCCCTGCTCCTGGAGGACATTCAGAATTCCCACGATCTGCTCGGGCGTCTTTCCGGCGCCGTAAATGACCTCCGCCGCCCCCTGCCGGACCTTCCGGTGGAGATCCACCTTGGCGTATCCGATATCCACAAAGGGCTGCTCCTTGATTTGCAGAAGGGCCTCGTTCACACTGAGGCTCCCGTCCCGAACCGCTTCCAGCGTTCTTCTGATTTCGCTATTCACTGCGCACCTCCAGGTCCAGCAGCACCCCGCGGTACTGCGGTTTCAGAGTATCCAAAATCAATTGCCGCTTTTCCAGCAGCAGGGGCAGCTGGGCCGCCGGCAGCTGAATCCGTGCAAAGCCGTCCAAAAGACGGACACGGAAACCCGAAAAGCCCAGTTCCATCAAAAAGGCTTCCGCTGTCTCGGTCTTTTGGAGCTTTTCCAGCGTAATGGGCTCTCCGGCAGGAATTCGGGTGGCCAGACAGGCGTAGGCCGGCTTCTTCCAGGTAAACAGTCCCGCTTCCCGGGACAGACGGCGGATCTCTGCCTTGGTCAGCCCGCAGATCCGCAGGGGGGAACAGACCGTCAGCTCCTGCAGCGCCCGCATGCCCGGCCGGTCACCGGCGTCGTCGGAGGCGTTGGTACCGTCCAGCAGAAGGTCGAAGCCATCCCGCCGGGCCTGCTCCGCCATGCGGCCGAACAGCGCACGTTTGCAGTGGTAGCATCGGTCCGGCGGATTCTCCGCCACCGAGCCGCAGGCCAGCACATCCAATTCCAGCACCGTCAGGGCCGCGCCAACCTGTGAAGCCAGAGCCTGGGCGTCCGCCAGCTCAAAAGCCGGCTGAAAGGCAGTTTTCATAAAATAGGGGCGAATTTCTGCGCCGCAGGCCAGACCGGCCCAGAGCAGATAGGCAGAATCCACACCGCCCGAAAAGCCCAGGGCGGCTCTGGGGTGGGTCAGGAAAAAATCCCGCAGCCTCTGTGGTACGGCTTGATGCAAGGTCATATCCGTTCCTCTTTCGTGTTTTTTGTCATTATACCCTGTTCCGGTCAAAATGGCAACCACCGGCTTCGAAATGCGATTGCCAAACAAAAAGCCTCCCCCGGAGGAGAGGCTTTTTGTTGTTGTAAAACTTACATGAGCTTGCGGAACAGATTCTTCAGATCCTCCACGCAGGTGTCCTTGGGGTTGCCGGGACGGCAGGCGTCGGCGTAGGCGGACTCGGCCAGGAAGTCCAGGTCCTCCTCCTTCAGGGCAGCCAGCTTGGTGGGAATGCCCACGTCCACGCTGAGCTGACGGACGGCGTCGATGGCGGCCTTGCGGTAAGTAGGCTGATCCATGCCGGTGGTGTCCACACCCATGGCTTCGGCAATGGCCTTGTACTTCTCGCCGGTGGTCTCCGCATTGTACTCCATGACGATGGGAAGCATCATGGCGCAGGCCACGCCGTGGGGGGTGTCATAGACAGCGCCCAGGGTGTGGGCCATGGAGTGGGCGATGCCCAGACCAACGTTGGAGAAGGCCATGCCGGTGACGAACTGGCCCAGGGCCATGCCCTCACGGCCGTCGGGATCGTTCTGGACAGCGCCGCGCAGGCTCTTGGCGATGAGGCGGATGGCTTCCAGGTTCAGGCAATCGGCCAGAGCCCAGGCGGCCTTGGTGGTGTAGCCCTCGATGGCGTGGGTCAGAGCGTCCATACCGGTGGAAGCCGTCAGGCCCTTGGGCATGGTGGCCATCATATCGGGATCCACAATGGCGATATCGGGGATATCGTTGGTGTCCACGCAGACGAACTTCCGCTTGCGCTCCACATCGGTGATGACGTAGTTGATGGTAGCCTCTGCGGCGGTGCCGGCAGTGGTGGGAACGGCGATGGTGAACACGGTGCGGTTCTTGGTGGGCGCTACGCCCTCCAGGCTGCGGACGTCGGCAAACTCGGGGTTGTTGATGATAATACCGATGGCCTTGCCGGTATCCATGGAGGAACCGCCGCCGATGGTAATCATGTAATCAGCACCGGAAGCCTTGTAGGCCGCCACGCCGGACTGGACATTCTCGATGGTGGGATTGGGCTTGATGTCGGAATAAATCTCATATGCCATGCCGTTGGCGTCCAGGATATCGGTGACCTTCTTGGTAACACCGAACTTCACCAGGTCGGGATCGGAAGCGATGAACGCCTTCTTGCAGCCCTTGGCGGCCACCAGACCGGGGATTTCCTGAATAGCACCCTTGCCGTGATAGGAAATGGCATTGAGAACAAAACGATTGACCATTGGAATCTACCTCCATCTTGTTTTAGATGGGTTTATTTTACCAAATCCGTCCGCTTTTTGCAAGAGCTCCTTTGTAAAAAACGCATGATTCGTTCAAAATCTATCGATTACCTGTCAAGCTGCCGATTCTTGCTTGCAGATGCAGGGGTACTTGGCAGTTTGACACCCCTCCGGCCCTGCGGGCCACCTCCCCTATTGTAGGGGAGGCATTGGGTGCGCAGCTCATAGCGCCTCGTGCCCCCTTTACAGGGGGCTGGACGCCCGAAGGGCGGCCTGGGGGTTGTTGAAGATTCGCAATTGTATCGTTTTTTGAAAAATTGCTTGTCGGTACATCCGGGTTGGCACGAAACATTTGCCCTGCACTTCGTTTGTGCAAAGGCAAGTGCCTGCCCAACCGCTGCGGTCGCTTGACTCCGCCACTGGCGGCGCTCCCTTGCGGGCCCCCAGTCAGCTTCGCTGACAGCCCCCTGTGGAGGGGGCACGAGGGGTTCATGCGCAAATCCCGGTTTGTACAATATTTTTATTCATTCTCCGGGTACAAGACCAGCTCCTGCACCGGGTAGCCAAGCTCTTCGGACAGCGTCCCCTCCTGAAAGCCGAACCGGCGGTACAGGGCCCTGGGCGCAGTTCCCTTTTCGTCCTCCGCCCGGAAGGTTGTGACGGTGACCGGTCTGGTTTTGTCCAGGCAGTCCAGGGCCTTTTGCAGCAAAGCCGCTCCGATCCCCTGACGGCGGTAATCCGGATGGACCGCAAGGCAGCAGATCAT
Source organism: Oscillospiraceae bacterium (assembly GCA_016296235.1). Lineage (GTDB taxonomy): Bacteria > Bacillota > Clostridia > Oscillospirales > Oscillospiraceae > Avoscillospira. Next base: position 3,233 of record JAEDJR010000059.1, on the reverse strand, counting down.
ATTGTGTTTCACCGAAAACAGCAGCACGCCCGCGATTCTTCGGCCGGCGGCCACACACAGCGCACGATGCTGGTTCATGAATTTCAGTACCGTCTCCCGATGTTCCTCCAGGGCAGCCCGGGTTTCCAGGCCGGGGAAATTCCAGCTGACCAGGGTCACCAGGTCCATCCAGGCTTCGATCATGTCCGGCGTTCCGAATTGTACTTCCATGGCTCTCGCACCTCCAAATAAAAGAACAAGCAGCACCCAAGCGGGTGCTGCTTGCCGGTTGGACTGATTAAACTCTCTCCTTGACCTTGGCAGACTTGCCCATGCGGTCACGCAGATAGTAGAGCTTCGCTCTGCGAACCTTGCCGCGGCGAACGGTCTCCACCTTCACGATGCTGGGAGAGTGCACCAGGAAAACCTTCTCGCAGCCGACGCCGTAGGAGATGCGGCGAACGGTAAAGGTCTCTTCCAGGCCGCCATGCTTCTTGGCAATGACGGTGCCCTCGAACACCTGAACTCTTTCGCGGGAGCCTTCCTTGATCTTCACATGAACGCGAACCGTATCGCCCACATGGACTTCCGGCGCCTCAGCCTTCATGTACTGGCTGGTCAAAGCCTTCATCAAATCCATCGTCTTGTCCTCCAATTACATATTTAGACGTTCATACCCACAGGGAATGCCGCTGCGCCGCAGCGCCGGCAGTGGCAGAGGACCGCCCATTTCACAGACTTGGATAGTATATCACGCAGGATTTCAAAAAGCAAGACAAATTTTACACTTTTTTGGATTTTTTCGCTTCCGGCAGATCGATGGCAAACAGGCCGCCGGCGCCGCCGGAATGGAGGAAAATGATGGTTTCGTCGCCGTCAAAGGCTCCCTCCCGCAGCATCCTCAGGAACAGGGAAAAGGCCTTGCCCGTGTAGACCGGATCCAGGAGGATTCCCTCCAGCCGGGCCAGATAGCGAACGGCTTCCCCGTCCTCCGGGCCGGGAATGCCGTATCCGGCGCCGCAATTATAATGAATCTCAATGTTCTCCGGGCCCAGGGGGCGATCCAACTCCAGCAGGCCGCCGATCTCCAGCTTCAGCTGGGCGCTGATCTGCTCAAAGGGATCATTGTCCACGGCCATACCCGTGACCTTCACCTGGGGTGCAAAGAGATCCGCACCGGCGCACAAGCCGGCGTAGGTGCCGCCGGAGCCTACCACGCTCACCATCCGGTCCGGCCGCACCCCCAGGGCCTCGCACTGCTCCATGGTCTCCCGGAAGCACTCCACATAGCCCAGGGCGCCCAGAGCCGTGGAGCCGCCCACGGGGATCTCATAGGCAATATGTCCCGCTTTGGTCAGCTCCGTTTTACGGCGGGCCATCTCCTCATAGATATCCGTGTACCGGTCGGTGTCATAGAACTCCACCTGGGCGCCCAGAATCTGATTGAGAATCTGATTGCCCTTTCTGTCCGTGACGCCCCGCTTTTTCAGCATCAGCAGTGCCTGCATGCCCAGCTTGTTGGCACAGGCCGCCGTCAGCATGGCATGGTTGGACTGGGCCTGTCCGGTGGTCATGACCGTGTCCGCGCCCTTGGCCAGGGCGTCGGCCAGGAGGAATTCCAGCTTTCGCACCTTGTTGCCGCCCAGGGCCACGCCGGTCATGTCGTCGCGCTTCATATAAATATTCTTGCCCAGCTCCCGGCTGAGATTCTCCAGCTTCTGCAGGGGCGTCGGCAAAATCCCGAGACGGACTCTCGGAAAATCAGAAATGGCTCTCATCGGAACACCCTTCCTTCCGTATCCAGAATTTCCTCCCGCCGGACGGTCACCGTATCCGGCGTCAGCTCCGGCAGATAGCATTCCACTGCCGCCGCCAGCTGTTGGGGATTGAGCGACGGATTCTGGGCGCAGACCACCGCGTTCAGCACGATGGTGCGGTCATCTGCCTGCACAACCTCCAGATGGGCAATCATCGGCAGAATATCCGCTTCGCTGACGCCCTTTTTGCCGCGCTTTTCCAGCACCAGGCTGTCCCGCCGGAACAGTTCACGAATACACGCCGCTGCGTGTTCCGGTGCGCCATGGTCGTAGGTCAGGGTCACGCTGGCTCTCAGATGGGTCAGCTCCCTGAGCTTTCTGCCGGTTTCCAGCACATCCAGCACACGGATTCCCTGGGGCAGCACCGCGTTCAGCCGCTCCGGCGTCACCGGTTCCGGCTGCTCCAGCTCAAAATCCAGCAGCTCGCAGCCGCTTTCCACGCCCACAGACAGGGGCAGGGCGATGGAGACGATGGCCCGGGGATTGAAGCCCTGGGAATGCTTCAAAAGCAGTCCCGCCCGGCGGAAGGCCCGCTGAAACACCCGCATCAGATCCAAATGGGAAATCCAGACGCTGTCTCCCGTTTTTTCAAACACCAGTCTAGGCATCGCAGATCACACCGCCTTCCAGTTGATTGGCGCCGCAGCCGCTGCAGTGGGTGCGGCAGTCCGGGGTGGTCTGAGACGCATAGGCCAGCTCCCGCTCCCGCCAGAGAAAGGCCTGCCGGACGCCCACGTCGATGGTCTGCCAGGGCAGCACCTCGTCCTTCTGATACGTCCGCTGGGCATAAAAGGCCGGATCCACGCCGCAGGCGGCAAAGGCCTCCATCCAGATATCATTGTCAAAATACTCGTCCCAGCCGTCCAGCCTGGCGCCATGGCGCACGGCGTAGGCCAGCACATCTCCCAGCCGCCGGTCGCCCCGGGCCAGGACAGCCTCCAGATAGCTCAAATCGCTGCCGTGATACCGGTAGTCCACCGATTTGCTGTGGAGGGCGCCCTGCAGCAGCCGCACCCGGCGCATGTATTCCGCCGGGGTGATCTGGGCCTCCCACTGGAAGGGTGTGAAGGGCTTCGGGACAAAGAACGCCGTGGCCAGGTTGATGGACAGGCCGCGCTTCTTGTTAACGGCATATTCCTTCCAGGTTTGGATAATCTTCCACACCAGGTCCGCAATGCCCAGCACGTCCTCGTCCGTCTCCGTGGGCAGGCCCAGCATGAAATACAGCTTCACGCTGTTCCAGCCGCCGGAAAAGGCATTGGCGCAGGTGGTGAGAATCTCTTCCTCGGTCACGTTTTTGTTGATGGCGTCCCGCAGCCGCTGGGTACCGGCCTCCGGTGCAAAGGTCAGGCTGCTTTTCCGCAGGCGCTGCACCTTCAGCATCAGCTCCCGGGAGAAGTTGTCCGCCCGCAGGGACGGCAGGGACAGGTTGATCTT
>JAEDJR010000058.1 GCA_016296235.1 Oscillospiraceae bacterium | reverse complement strand
CTGCTCCAGCCTGTCCTGAGCCTGCTCATTCAGGTCAGCAAGGTATGTCCACAGCCTTCCGGACAGCAACAGGCAGTTGTATTGAATCGGACTATGCTCTTTCAGATACTCCCTGTGCATTCGCCCCCATCTGCCGATGGGGCGGGTTTCCTCTGGGAGTGTCAGGTCTGGAATGTAGTAGTCGCCTGAACGAATATAGTGGATGTTCATGGTCAGTCCTCCTTTGTTTTGCTACTGTCATTGTATCGGAGAACTATTGGAATGTCGATTGTACCGCAAATCACAAATTGCAGGCAATATATACCACAAAATGCAAAAAGCCCTGAGAAATCCGAACTTCTCAGAGCTGTAAAAATGTGGTACTCCTCTACCCGCTCACACATGGGCCAGAATGCCGGTGACCGTACGTTTCATACCAGGTTCCTTTTCATACAGGTTTTTTTCAGTATAACAAAAAACAGGCGAAAAATCTACATCCCCGGCAATCCGGTTTCTTTATCCCTCTTCGTAGGGCAGGCCGCTGCGGTAGCGATCCATAATGCCCTTGAAAATCTCGGCATTGGCGGGCGGCGTCCAGGTAATGGCGTTGGCGCCGGCTTCGATGGTGGCGGCAATGGTTTCATCCGTGGGGCCGCCGGTGGCGATGATGGGCATGTCCGGATACTGGCTGCGGATCTCCGCCACGATCTCCGGCGTCTGGGCGGCAGCGGAGACATTGAAAATGGAGACGCCGGACTCCACCCGGGCGGCGAAATTGGTGTCGGCCCGCACCACCGTGGAAATCAGGGGAATGTCCACGGCCCGGGAGACCAGCCGCAGGTTCTCCAGGGAGGTCGGCGCGTTGGCCACCACCCCCATGGCCCCCTGCATCTCGGCGAACACCGCCATGTTCATCATCCGCAGGCCCTTGGTCAGTCCGCCGCCCACCCCCACAAAGGCGGGCACGTCCGCCGCCATGAGCAGGGCCTGGGTAATCACCGGCTGGGGCGTGAAGGGATAGACGGCGATGATGGCATCGGCGTTGACGTTTTTGATGATGCTCAGGTCCGTGGAAAACACCAGAGATTTGATGCGCTTTCCGAACACCATGATTCCGGAGCAGCGGTAGATGGCCTCCGGCACCTTCAGCGCCGCCTTACGGTAGGTGCCCTCAATGGGCGTGGGAATCTGTTTCATAAGCTCACGTCCTTTTTTCTTTCCAATATACCATGGATGCCCGGGAAGATTGGAGAATATTTTGTAAAGTTTTCCGGCAGTACCCGGCTTTTTTCAGTTGACGCAGGCCATTTTGTATTGTAAGATAATAAATTGAGAAATCATGTATTTACGATTATTTTGAGGTGATTCACTATGCATTGGTCGGAAAAGATCGCGGCTGAGATTGTCGCGCGCAAGCCCGACAAGGAAGAATACGTCTGTGCCGCCGGCATCAGCCCCTCCGGCTCCGTTCACATCGGCAATTTCCGCGACGTGGCCACCAGCTACTTCGTGGTGCGTGCCCTGCAGAAGATGGGAAAAAAGGCCCGTCTGCTGTTCAGCTGGGACGAATATGACCGCTGCCGCAAGATTCCCGCCAACGTCCGCGCCGTCGTGGGCGACGCCTATGACAAGTATATCGGAAGCCCTTATGTGGACATCCCCGATCCCTGGGGCTGCCATGAGAACTATGCCCAGCACTTTGAAGAGGAATTCCTGACCTCCATGGAGAAATTCGGCATCCCCCTGGACTGCCGGTATCAGGCTTCCATGTACCGCAGCGGCAAATACCGCCAGGACATTCTCGAGGCCCTGGAGAAGCGCGGGGAGATCTTTGAGATTCTCGATTCCTTCAAGACCAAGGATCAGAGCCTGTCCGAGGAGGAACGGAAGGCCCAGCACGATGCAGATAAGGAAAAGTATTACCCCGTCAGCATCTTCTGCTCGGAATGCGGCACCGACTTCACCACCATCGACTCCCTCAGTGACGACGGCACCGAGGCCGAATACACCTGTACCCGCTGCGGCCACCACGGCCACTTCGATTTCAAGTCCGACACCAACTGCAAGCTGGCCTGGAAGGTGGACTGGCCCATGCGCTGGCGCTACGAGGGCGTGGACTTCGAGCCCGGCGGCAAGGATCACGCCGCGCCCACCGGTTCCTACAACAACGCCAAGGTGGTCTCCCGGAAGATCTTCGGCTTTGAGCCTCCCATGTTCCAGGGCTATGAGTTCATCGGCATCCGCGGCAGCACCGGCAAGATGTCCGGCTCCACCGGCCTGAACCTGACCCCGGACACCCTGCTGAAGCTGTACCAGCCCGAGGTCATCCTGTGGCTGTACTCCAAGACCGAGCCCACCCGGGCCTTCGACTTCTGCTTCGACGACGGCATTCTGAAGCAGTATTTTGAGTTTGACCGGATGCTGGAGGCCTGCCGCAGCGGCAAGGCCGACGAGCTGACCCAGGCTATTATGTACAACTGCACCGTGGAAGGCCGGGAGGTCAACCCCGTGCCCATGAGCCTGCTGGTGCAGATGGGCTCCGTGGTGGACTTCAACGTGCCCATGCTGGAGACGGTGTTTGAGAAGATCGGCACCCCCTACAAGGAAGCCGACTTTGCCGACCGTCTGGAACGGGCCAAGTACTGGCTGGAGCAGTGTGCCCCCGACCAGGTCAACCGCCTGCGCACCGGCCGCAACTGGGAGGTCTACAACGAGCTGACCGACGGTGAAAAGCAGGAGATCGCCGATCTCCACGCTTATCTGGCCCAGGGCGGCTACACCCTGGACGAGCTGAACACCGCCATCTACGCCATTCCCGCCAAGGTTCGCGGTCTGGAGGCCGGCACCAAGGAGCTGAAAACCGCCCAGAGCCAGTTCTTCAAGACCGTCTATAAGCTGCTCATCGACAAGGAAAAGGGCCCGCGGCTGTACCTGTTCCTCTACGCCATTGAGACCGAGCGGTACCTCAAGCTGCTGGACTTCTCCACTCCCATGACGGAGGAAGAAGCCGCCAAGCCCGAGGTCGCGGAAGAACCGGTGGTGGAGGAGAAGGTCTACGGCGATCCGGATCCGGTGGAGCCCATCAAGCCGGAGATCGACATCGACCACTTCGGCACCATGGATCTGCGGGTCTGCAAGATTCTCAAGGCCCAGGAGATCCGCAAGAGCGCCAACTGCCTGAAGCTGACCCTGGACGACGGTCTGGGCGAACGGGTCATCGTGTCCTCCATCAAGCACGACTACACCTGCGAAGAGCTGGTGGGCCGGAAGATCATCGTGGTGGCCAACCTGAAGCCTACCCGCATCACCGGCGTCACCTCCAACGGCATGCTCCTGGCCGGCACCAACAACGCCTGCGGCTGCCAGGTCATCTTCGTGGACGACCGCATCCCCTGCGGCACCCAGATTAAATAATGAAAAAGCTCCTGATAAAACTTCAAGGGTTTTATCAGGAGCTTTTCTGTGAAAATCACGGCTGCGCCGCCGGATTCAGAGCAACAGCCTCGGCGACCGCCAGGGGATTCAATTTTGATTATTCCTTACCTTCCGGCTTGGGGCCGGTATGCGGACGGCGGCGGCGACGGCGATGGTTGGCAGATTTGGCAGTCTCCGGCTTGGGCGTTTCCTGGGCAGCTTCCGGCTTGGGCGCCTTGGGCTGTTTGGGCTGTCCCTGGGGGCGGGGCTTCTCCTGCCGGGGCTTCTCCGCCTTGGGCCGCTGGGGCTTCTCGCCGCCCTCCTGCCTGGGCGCGGCGTCCTGCGCCGGTGCGGCAGGCTTTTTTCTTCTGCGCCGCCGGTTGGCAGGCTTGGCGCCCTCCGGCTTTTCCTCTGCAGGTGCCTCCTCCGGCTCCCATTCAGGCTCCGGCGTCACCGGCGGCATATCCCGGCCGGTGATAATCACCTCCGGCAGGGGCTCGTCCGGCACTTCCTCCACCTTCTTTGCCGGGCGCGGCTTGGAGGAAATGGGCGCAATCTCCTTGGGGATGGGCGGATCGTTCTTCTTGGCCTTGCCGTTGCGCAGCACGCAGATATCGCAGTTGTGGTAGCAGTTGACCTGGTCGGGCTGATCCTCCATGCGCACCCGAACGGTCTGGCGCAGGAGATTCACATCCACCACGGTACCCCGGCCGTCCACCGTATCCACGAAGGATTCATTCTTGGGGCTGGTCCGCAGCAGATCCTCATAGGCCTCCTGCTCGTACTTCAGGCAGCACATGAGCCGGCCGCAGGTGCCGGAAATCTTGGTGGGATTCAGGCTCAGGTTCTGGGTCTTGGCCATTTTGATGGACACGGGCTGGAAGTCGTCCAGAAACTCCTTGCAGCAGAAGGGACGGCCGCAGATTCCCAGGCCGCCGACCATCTTGGCCTTGTCCCGGACGCCGATCTGCCGCAGCTCGATGCGGGTGCGGAACACGGAAGCCAGGTTCTTCACCAGCTCCCGGAAGTCCACCCGTCCGTCGGCGGTGAAGAAGAAAATGATCTTGCTGCCGTCGAAGGCGCACTCGGCGGACACCAGCTGCATATCCAGGCCATGAGCCTGAATCCGCTGCTGGCAGATTTCGTAAGCCTTTTTCTCTTTCAGCTCATTTTCGGCGTTGACGCGCTCGTCCTTCTCCGTGGCCAGGCGCAGCACCTTCCGCAGGGGCGGCACAATGTCCCGGAACGGCACCAGATGGTTGCCGCCGGCGCAATAGCCGAACTCCTGGCCCCGGGCCGTGTCGATGATGACATGGTCGCCGGCCTGGAGCTCCAGGTCTCCGGGGTCAAAGAAATAGACCTTGCTGTTGGAGCGGAACCGAATGTCCGCCACCATCACTTGTTCGGGCTGCGCCGTCTCCGGCAGCAGTTCCTCCGGAATGGCGGTTTCCGCAGAGTCAGCCTCCAGGGAAACATCGTCCAAAATTTCGTCTGTCATATGGTTCTCCTTTGCATTTCCGAAAACAGAATTATAAATTCGCCGCCAGCCAGCCGCAGATATGGCCGGCGCCAACATTGGCGGCGCAGTGGTCCATGGCTTGTTGAATCAGATTGGCCGCAGCAGACAGAGCCGGTGCGGTACGGCGCTGGCCCAGGCTCTCTGCCTCGGGGCCGCCGGGAATCCCGGCCCGCACCAGCAGTGCGTCGGCCACCAGCTGCTTCCACTGGGTCAGAACCTCCAGCAGCTTGTCCCGGGGCAGCTTCTCCATGGAGCAAAGCAGCAGCGTCAGGCCATAGCGGTCGCCGCCGGCATAGGCCTGGGCAAACTGAACCGTCTGGGGCAGCTGCAGCTCGCCCTGCAGCAGGGCCAGCGCCTGTCCCAGATACCCGCCGGAACGGGCCCAGGCAGCCCGCAGGCTCTGGGCGTCCTTCTCCGGAAGCCGGGCCTGCAGCCAGGGCAGCGCCTCCCGCTCCCCCACCGGCTCCAGCCGCAGCTCCGCACAGCGGCTGCGCACCGTGGGCAGCAGCTTCCCGGCGTTGTCGCTCAGCAGCAGGAACACGGCGTAGGCCGGCGGCTCCTCCATGAGCTTCAGCAGGGCGTTCTGGGCGCTGTCGGTCAGATCCTGGGCTCTTGGGATGAGATACACCTTCCGCTGTCCCTCATTGGGCCGGATATAGGCGTCGGCCTGCAACTGGCGGATCAGTTCCACGGAGACGGTCTTCTTTTCCGGCTCGTCGATGGTCAGCACGTCGGGATGGCACCCGTCCAGAACCTTGCGGCAGCCGGCACACCGGCCGCAGGGCGCGTTTGTTTCGCCGCACTCCAGCGCTGCCGCCAGGATTTTCGCCAGCGTCCGCTTTCCGGACCCGGCAGGCCCGCAGAGCAGATAGCAGTGAGAAACCTTTCCTGCGGAAAAAGCCCTGGAAAGCCGCTGTTTCAGGTCCATATTCCCAAGAAACCCGGCAAATTCCAAGAAAAAGCGCCTCCCTGCGCATACCACGCCATAATATGAATTATTATATCAAATTCACAGGCAATTGACAATGGATAATTGCGGATTGCGGCGGGATATTTGACAGGAGCCCCGGGACACGGTATACTATTGATATTGTATAAAGGAGGACTGCAGCATGGAACGCTCAGCGGTTTATTTTACCGATTTTCGGATGAACGGAAACCAGAACCACCAGACCAAGCTCCGCCGGCTCATGAAAGCGGCGGGCATGGATCGGATTGACTTCAAGGACAAGTATGTGGCCATCAAAATTCACTTCGGCGAGCTGGGCAACCTGGCCTTTCTGCGGCCCAATTTCGCCCGGTATGTGGCGGACTATGTGAAGGAGCTGGGCGGGCGGCCCTTCCTGACGGACTGCAACACCCTCTATGTGGGCTCCCGGAAGAACGCCCTGGATCATCTGGACACGGCCAATCTCAACGGCTTCAATCCCATGTCCACCGGCTGCCAGATTCTGATCGGCGACGGCCTCAAGGGCACCGACGATGTGGAGGTGCCGGTCAACGGCGGCGTGCTGTGCCGGACGGCCAAAATCGGCCGGGCCATTATGGACGCCGACATCGTCATCTCCCTGACCCACTTCAAGGGCCATGAGTGCACCGGCTTCGGCGGCGCGCTGAAGAATCTGGGCATGGGCTGCGGCTCCCGGGCCGGCAAGATGGAAATGCACGCTGCCGGCAAGCCGGACGTGGATCGCAATCGGTGCGTGGGCTGCCATGCCTGCGCCAAAATCTGCGCCCACGACGGCCCGCAGTTTGACGGGGACGGGAAAGCCTTCATCGACCACGCCAAATGCGCCGGCTGCGGCCGCTGCATCGGCGTCTGCCCCAAGGACGCGATTTATCCGGGAGAGGACGACACCTTTGCCAACCTGAACCGGAAAATCGCCGAATATGTCAAGGCAGTGGTGGACGGGCGGCCCAGCTTCCATATCAGCATCGTCAACCAGGTGTCTCCCAACTGCGACTGCCACGGGGAAAGCGACGCCGCCATCGTTCCCGATGTGGGCATGTTCGCCTCCTTTGATCCCGTGGCCATCGACGTGGCCTGCGCCGACGCCGTCAACCGGCAGCCGGTGAACCCCATGAGCATTCTGTTCGAGCGGGCCGGCGTTCCCGACCGCTTTGCCGGAACCCATCCCACCACCAACTGGCGCACCGGCCCGGAGCACGGCCAGGAAATCGGCCTGGGCGTCATGGATTATGACCTGATTACAGTGTGAGGAATTGTATGGAAAAGATTGCTAGTTTTACCATTGACCACCTGCGGCTGCTGCCCGGCGTCTATGTCTCCCGGGCGGATCGGATCGGCGCCGAAACCATCACCACCTTCGACCTGCGCATGACCCGCCCCAACGAAGAGCCGGTCATGAACACGGCGGAGATTCACACCATTGAGCACCTGGGGGCGACGTTCCTGCGCAATCATCCCCAGTGGAAGGATCGGACCATCTATTTCGGGCCCATGGGCTGCCGGACGGGCTTCTACCTGCTGCTGGCCGGGAAGCTGGAAAGCCGGGACATCGTTCCCCTGCTGGTGGAGATGTTCCAATTCATCCGGGATTTCCGGGGCGACGTCCCCGGCGCATCGGCCCGGGACTGCGGCAACTATCTGGATATGAACCTGCCCATGGCACGGTATCTGGCAGGCAGGTATCTGGAGCAGGTGCTCTGCGGCATCACCCCGGAGCGGCTGGTCTATCCCGAATAACGAAGAAATTGATCCGTTTGCTGTAGGGGACGCATATATGCGTCCCGCAGCAGGCACTTGCAGGATAGGAGGATTCTTATGAATATCATCGGTATCATCGGTGCCATGGCTTTGGAAGTGGAGACGCTGAAGGCCCATATGTCCAACGTCCGCGTGGAAACGCGCGCAGGGATGAACTTTTTCCGCGGCACGCTCCACGGCACAGAGGCCGTGGTGGTGCAGAGCGGCGTGGGCAAGGTCAACGCCGCCCTCTGCGTGCAAATTCTGGTGGATCTCTACCAGGTGACCCACGTCATCAACACCGGCATCGCCGGTTCCCTGGACGCAGCTCTGGATATCTGCGACATCGCCATTTCCGACGACCTGGCCTACCACGATTTCCATGTGGGGCCCTTCGGCTATCCCTGGGGCCAGGTGCCGGGCATGGACGTACTGGCCTTCCCGGCAGACCCCCGCATGGCCGGTCTGGCGGAGGAGCTGTGCCGGGCCCAGGGCGTGGGCTGCAAGCGGGGCCGCATCGTCTCCGGCGATCAGTTCATCGCCGAGGCCGCAGAAAAGGAGGCCATTCTGGCCCATGTGGGCGGCATCTGCACGGAAATGGAGGGCGCAGCCATCGCCCACGCCGCCTACCGCAACGGCATCCCCTTCCTGGTGATCCGCGCCATCTCCGACAAGGCCGACCACACGGCGGAGATGGACTATCCCACCTTCGAGCGTCTGGCCGCCGAGCGCTCCGCCAAGCTGGTGGAAGCCCTGGTGCAGAAGATCTGAACCGTCCGGCGGGGGGCAAGCCCCCGCCCTACATTGTGATTTGTGTTGAGGTTGTGAAATGGATCTTCCCAAGCGGAAACACCCGCGGCTCAAATGCTATGACTACAGTCAAACCGGCTATTACTTTGTAACCATTCAGACCAAGCCGGCTTGTCCAAGCCTATCCACCGTAGGGCGGGGGCTTGCCCCCGCCGCTCCCGTGTTGTCTGCACATGGAAAAATTGTGGAAGACCAGCTTCTCGCCTTGGAAATCCGCTTCCCGAATGTCAAAATCGACCGCTATGTTATCATGCCCAACCATATCCACGCGATTTTGGTTCTGTCTGATACGGCGGGGGCAAGCCCCCGCCCTACGCTCTCTGCTGTTGTCGGCGCATGGAAATCTTTGACTGCCCGCCTTTGCAACCAACGGGATCAAACGCCGGGGCGCGTGATTTTTCAGGCTTCTTTTTATGATCGGGTACTCCGCAATGAAGCGGGTTATTTGGCTGTCTGCAAATACATGGAGGAAAATCCCGCTAAATGGCTGGAAAGCGGAAAAGAGCCAGACTTTTGTGTCTGATCAGTACGTTATGCAAGAACCCCCGGGCGTCTGGAGGACGCCCGGGGGTTAGTTTTTGGGGAAAAACGGATCAATACATACCGCCGCCGGCACCGTTGGCAGCTGCCGCCATGGCGGCATCCGCAGCGGGATCGGGCTTGTCGGCCACCAGGGACTCGGTGGTCAGGACGCAGGCCGCGATGGAAGCGGCGTTCTCCAGGGCGGAACGGGTCACCTTGGTGGGATCCACGATGCCGCTCTCGATCATGTCGCCGTAGGTCTCCGTGTAGGCGTTGTAGCCGAAGCCGACCTTCTCGCTGGAGCGGATCTTCTCAAAGACGATGGAGCCGTCCACACCGGCGTTCTCGGCGATCTGGCGGACAGGTGCCTGCAGGGCCTTGGCAATGATCTGGGCGCCGGTCTTCTCGTCGCCGGACAGGGTCTCAATCAGGCTCTCCACGGCGGAGATGGCGTTGACGTAGGCAGTGCCGCCGCCGGCCACGATGCCCTCTTCCACAGCGGCGCGGGTGGCGTTCAGCGCGTCCTCCACGCGGAGCTTCTGCTCCTTCATGGCAACCTCGGTCTGGGCGCCCACGCGGATCACGGCGACGCCGCCGGACAGCTTGGCCAGACGCTCCTGGAGCTTCTCCTTGTCATAGTCGGAGGTGGTCACGGCCAGGGTGGCCTTGATCTCATGGACACGGTCGGCAATGGCAGCGGGATCGCCGCAGCCATCCACGATGACGGTGTTGTCCTTGCTGACCTTGATCTGACGGGCATGGCCCAGGTCGCTGAGCTGCACGTCCTGCAGATCCATGTTCAGCTCGCTGGAGATCACGGTGCCGCCGGTCAGCACGGCGATATCCTTCAGCATTTCCTTGCGGCGGTCGCCGAAGCCGGGGGCCTTGACGCAGACGCAGGTGAAGTTGCCGCGCAGACGGTTGACCAGCAGGGTGCTCAGAGCGTCGCCTTCCACATCCTCGGCGATGATGAAGGGCTTCTTGCCGGCCTTGATCAGCTGCTCCAGAATGGGCAGGATCTCCTGGATGGAGGAAATCTTCTTATCGGTAATCAGGATATAGGGATCGTCCACAACGGCTTCCATCTTCTCCGTGTCGGTGACCATGTAGGGGGAGATATAGCCGCGGTCGAACTGCATGCCTTCCACCACTTCCAGACCGGTCTCGGCGGTCTTGGACTCTTCGATGGTGATGACACCGTTGGCGGTGACCTTTTCCATGGCCTCGGCGATCAGCTTGCCCACGGACTCGTCGCCGGAGGAGACAGCGCCGACTCTGGCGATGTCATCGGAGCCCTTGACGGCCTCGGAGTTGGCCTTGATGGCGGCCACGGCGGCATCCACAGCCTTCTCGATGCCCTTGCGCATGACCATGGGGTTGGCGCCGGCGGTCACGTTCTTCAGGCCCTCATGGATGATAGCCTGGGCCAGGACGGTGGCGGTGGTGGTGCCGTCGCCGGCAGCGTCGTTGGTCTTGGTGGCGACTTCGCGCACCAGCTGTGCGCCCATGTTCTCAAAGGCGTCCTCCAGCTCCACGTCCTTGGCGATGGTCACGCCGTCGTTGGT
>JAEDJR010000252.1 GCA_016296235.1 Oscillospiraceae bacterium | reverse complement strand
GCGAAGAAGTAGACCTTCCGGGTGTCGATACCGGACAGCTTGGTGGCCTTCTCGTTGCCGCCCACGGCGTACAGATAACGGCCCATCTTGGTCTTGGAGGTGATGTAAGCGTACACGGCAACCACCAGCACCACCCAGATGAGGGCGGAGGGGATGCCCTTGTACTGAGCCATCTTGACCATGACGAACATGACCACGGCCACGATGATCACGCTGCGGACAACCACGGGAACGATGGGCTCCAGGCTGTAGCCCTTCTTGGCCCGGTTCATACGGTTGCGGAAGGTGACCAGCAGGTAAGCCACGCAGGCCAGAACGCCCACCACGACGCACAGCAGGTTGATGCCGTTGCCGCCCAGCAGGTCGGGAACGTAGCAGGTAGCGCCGCCGCCGAAGATGTCCTTAAAGGCCTGAATGCTGACGGTCTGGGTACGGCCGTTCAGAATGACGTTGGACAGGCCGCGGAAGATCAGCTGACCGGCCAGGGTGGTGATGAAGGGAGGCACATGGACATAGGCGATGCAGAAGGCCTGCAGGCCGCCGATGACCAGACCGATGGCCAGCATGATGACAACCGCCAGCCACATATTCATGCCGGTGGCCATCAGCAGCGCGCCCACGGCGCCGGTGAAGCAGACCACGGAGCCAACGCTCAGATCGATGTTGCCGCCCGTCAGGATACACAGCAGCATGCCGGTAGCCAGAATGAACACATAAGCGTTCTGGGCAATCAGGTTGGTGATATTCTGGGGCAGCAGGATCTTACCGCCTGTCTGCCAGGTGAAGAACAGGACCACCAGCACCAGAATCAGGATCATGGTGTTTTTCTGGAGCCAGTTCATAACTTTTGTCTTTGTCATGATGGAGACTCTCCTTTAGCTAACGGTAGATTTCAGGATGCAGCCCATGATGCTCTCCTGGGAGGCATCCTCTTGCTGGAATTCGCCCACGATCCGGCCCTCGTTCATCACGTAGATCCGGTCGCTCATGCCCAGAACCTCGGGCAGTTCGGAGGAGATCATAATGACCGACTTGCCCTGGGCAACCAGATCATTGATGATGCAGTAAATCTCATATTTCGCGCCCACGTCGATGCCGCGGGTAGGCTCGTCCAGAATCAGGATGTCCGGGTCGGTGAACATCCACTTGGCCAGCAGCACCTTCTGCTGGTTGCCGCCGGACAGGTTGCCCACGTGCTGCTCGATGCCGGTGCACTTGGTGCGCAGCTTCACCCGGTACTCGTCCGCCACGGCGTACTCCTTGTCCTGATCGATGACGCCCTTTTCGCACAGGGCATCCAGATTGGCAAGGGTATTGTTGACGCGGATGGGGTTACTCAGGATCAGGCCGTTGCCCTTGCGGTCCTCGGTCACATAGGCCAGGCCGTGCTTAATGGCATCCCGGGCATTTTTCAGGTGGACTTCCTTGCCGCCCAGCTTCAGGCTGCCGGAAATGGCGCTGCCGTAGCTGCGGCCGAACAGGCTCATGGCCAGCTCCGTGCGGCCCGCGCCCATCAGGCCGGAGATGCCCACCACCTCGCCCTTGCGGACGTGGAAGCTGACATTGTCAACGACCTTCTTCTCATGATAGATGGGGTGGTGCACCGTCCAGCCGGACACGTCCATGCACACCTCGCCGACCTCCACGCCGGGACGCTTGGGGAAGCGGTCCTCGATCTCACGGCCCACCATGCCCCGGATGATCCGGTCCTCGTCGATGTCGTGGCCGGCGTTGTCGATGGTCTCGATGGTGGAGCCGTCACGGATGACGGTGATCTCGTCGGCAACGTAGGAGACCTCGTTGAGCTTGTGGGAAATGATGATGCAGGTCATGCCCTCTTCCTTGAAGCGCAGCATCAGGTCAAGCAGCGCCTTGGAATCGGTCTCATTCAGGGAGGAGGTAGGCTCGTCCAGAATCAGCAGCTTGGCGTTCTTCGCCAGAGCCTTGGCGATTTCCACCATCTGCTGCTTGCCCACGCCGATATCCTTAATCAGGGTACGGGAGGACTCGGACAGGCCCACGATCTTCAAATATTTATCCGCCTCGGCGTAGGTGGTGTCCCAGTCAATGTTGAAGGCCTTGCCCTGCTCGTTGCCCAGGAACATGTTTTCGCCGATGGTCATGTAAGGCACCAGTGCCAGCTCCTGATGGATGATGACGATGC
>JAEDJR010000251.1 GCA_016296235.1 Oscillospiraceae bacterium | reverse complement strand
GCAAAGGCCGCATCTATGGGTATCTCACAGGTAATCACACCACCAAGGATAAAGTTGACTTTCTGAAGAAGGAAAACGGAATCAGCGGCAGCTCCAATGCTGTCTCCGGCATAGGTTGGTTCGACAGCAGCGGAAAGGGCATAAAGCTCCGGAAACCCGACTGCGCGGATGTGGAGCTGAACTGGAACAAAGTGCTTTCGCGCTTAGAGAATATCATCCGAAGCGGCAGGTACTTTACTCCCGAAGAGAAAGCACAGTACGATGAAATGCAGACGCGGGAGTTGCAGTTCAAACAGAACTATAACACCTACAACGACATCAAACACGACCATCCGGACGATATTGTTCTGTTCCAGGTTGGCGACTTCTTCGAGATGTATGGGGAGGATGCGAAAGCTGCGTCCGAGCTGCTTGACCTCCATCTGACCACCAGACCGATTGCCGGAGCCGGGCGTGTGGAGATGTGCGGCATCCCCGCCAATCGTCTGGAACAGTTTGTCGAGCAGTTGCGTGGGAGCCACTCCGTCACGGTCTCCCCGCTGAATACCGTCATTAACGAGCATACAGTCTATTCCATGCCAAAGCTGGAGCAGGCAGAGCCTGTGCCCGCAGAGACCATTCTGGCGGATGAAACAGGAGTAAATACCCCTGTTTCGGAAGTGAAGGAAGCCGAGGCGAGTAATCTCTCACCCGTTGCAGAAAATCAGCCGCAAATGCGTACAGAGCTGACGCAGGAGGATATCGATGAGGCCCTGCGGCGTTGGAATGGAAGCCCGGAGAGCAAGCGGGCTGTGGTGCGCTATATGCAAGACCATGCCCGTGAACGGGACACCGCCGCATGGCTGGCCGGTGAATACGGCACCGATGTGAGCAAGCCTCTGCACATCACCCTGACCAGCACGGATATTGACCATGTAATGCCCTGGGCAAAGGTTCAGCGGCGGATTGCCCAGCTCATCAAGGAAGATCGGTTTTTTACAGAAGAAGAACGGGACAGCTTTGAAGATATTGACCCTGTCGCGATCCGGGAGGCCCTGGAGCAGCGCGGTATTGTGGACGGACAGGTGGTTGACCCGGAAAAACTGGAACAGGACCCCTTTATCCGTCAGGTGACTGCCGATGTGGAGCGTATTGCCCAGGAAGAACAAGCCCAGGCTCCCAATCTGTCCGGCCAGCAAGTCCCACCTTACAAGGTGGGCGATACTGTCTATCTGGACAACACCGCCTTTGAGATCACCGCGATCCGTCAGTTTGATGTGGAGCTTCGTGACCCGGCATTGGCCTATCCCATCTTTCGGGCCGAGAATAAGGCGTGGTTTGAGATCATGCTGCATCAGGACCCCCGCAACAGCGGTATCACAGAGTATCTCGCGCAGGATCTGAAGAGCAGCGACAGCGATTTGCAGGATGTTCTTACCTGGGACGGCGGACTGCTGACCCAGCAGGATAAGGATCAGGTCGCCGGGTGGTTTCGTGCCGTGGAGAGTAACACCCGCATTGCGCAGCGGTTGGCCGATGCCTATGCCGGACGCGCAGACACCATGATGCTGCAAACCGGTGAAGGGACCGATTACTTTGCCACTGCCGCCAGTTTGGAGATCAATATTGATGATAAATACTCCACCAAACACAGCTTCTCCTGGATTGAAATCTCCCGAATCCTCCGCGCCATGTACCAGCAGGAACGCGGCGGCTTCTCCCATGAGCCGACGCTGCCTGAGACGCCTGCCCCGGAAAGAGAGCCGGTGACCGGCACACCCTCCTATACTGAGGAGACTGTGGCGGTGTATCCCGGTGACAAAAACAATCTCCCTTATGATGTGGAGATCCGAACTCTGCGCACCCCGGAGCCGGAGCATGACCCACCGGAACCGCCGCTCTCCGATGAGCCGGGCGGCAATCCCGTTTCCATTCCCATCAACGGCGAATGGCAGTCCTTTCCCAGTGCCGCCGCTGCGGAACAGGCTGCCTATGCGGACTTCAAGGCAGACAGCCATCGAAATGCCCGGAATTTTCACATCACGGATGACGCGCTGGGCGTGGGTGGTCCGAAAGCAAAGTATCAGGCGAACATCCATGCCATCCGGCTGCTGAAACATCTGGAGGCGGAGGGACTGCAGGCCAGCCCGGAGCAGCAGGAAGTGCTGTCCCGCTATGTGGGCTGGGGCGG
>JAEDJR010000057.1 GCA_016296235.1 Oscillospiraceae bacterium | reverse complement strand
GGTACCCTCTGGATCGGCGGCAAGGGCATCATGAAACCCATCACTTCGGCAGATCAGCAGCCTTGGGCCAAGGTGCGAACGCAGATTGAAACAGTCCGCTTCTGCGAGGACGCTCACCTTGCCATTGACAGCATCGCCTATTGGTTCTCCGGCTGTGTCAATCTGACCTCCGCCGAACTGCCTTCCTACGTTTTCTCCATTGGCAGCGAGGCGTTCAAGGGCTGCACAAAGCTGGAAGAACTGCTCCTGTACCATTCCCAGGACCCCGAAATTGCAGAAGATGCTTTCGAGGGCGGTGCGGAGATGATCGTCTATGTGACCGGCCCGGAGGCGTTGAACGCAGTCAATACCGCAAACTGGCACGGACGCAGTGTAACCGCCTTCGACCTCTCCGAGTATCTCGCTTCGACATATTCTGTCTGTGGAATTAACGGCTGCAACTGTTCCTCCTGCTCCTGGCATTATGAGTATGACCAGTATGACAAAGACACCCACATCAAGTATGAGCAGTGCAACAATTGCAGCGCCAATGAATATGCCTACGGCATCCGGTCTGCGCATACCTACAACAGCAGCGGCGTCTGTACCGTCTGCGGCTACACACAGTCCGCCTCCTGCAGCCATGGGGCGACTTACACCACCTGGTCCGGGTGCTACTGGTATAAATACTGCAACTACTGCGGCGAGCTGGTGAGCTCCGGCGTCTCTCACGGGACGTATACCTATGGAGATTGGGAGTATTACAGCAGTACCCAGCACCGGCGGTACGGCACCTGTAACGACTGCGGAGGCGGCGGAAAATACGAGTATGCCAGCCACGCCACCACAGCCCAGTACACCCAGTACAGCGCTTCCCAGCACAAGGTCACCCAGCACTGCGATACCTGTAAATCGGACATTGGCTCTGCGACCTATGAAAGCCACACCTACACCTACGGCTCCTGGGAGGCCAGTTCCTCCACCCAGCACAAACGCACCAAGACCTGTTCTCTCTGCGGCCTCAGTACGGAGGAAACAGGGACCCATGCGGATTCCAATTCTGATGGCCAGTGCGATACCTGCGGCTATGCGATGACCTTCCCTGTCACCTGGGACGCCGGGATCAACGGTGGAACCGTCAATGGGTCCGGCTCTGTGACCACCACGGTCAGCAACGGCTCCAAAGCAACCGCGCCCAGTTATACACCCACCAAGACAGGCCACACATTCACCAACTGGTACACCGCCGCCACCGGCGGGGCGCTCTACAGCACTGTGACCATCACGGCAGCCAGGACTTTCTACGCCCAGTTTGAGGCTGACATCTATACGATCTCCTTCGACCCGGGGGAAGGCACCATATCAACTGCCGCCAAGGAGGTCACCTACGGGGATACCTACGGCGAACTGCCGCTGCCTGTCCGCGGCGGTTATGATTTTGACGGTTGGTTCACCGAAGCCAAGGGCGGCGAGCAGGTCACAGCGGACACCCAGGTGGAGATCACCGGGAATCAGACGCTGTATGCCCACTGGACGCGGCTGGTCTCCTTCTCCGTGACCGTCCCGGCTGTTCTGCCCCTGGTCATGGATGAGGACGGTGGAATTCACACAGTCGCCGCATCCATTGTCAACAATTCCACCGGGGCCGTAAAGGTTTCCTCCGTCTCCCTGACCGCGCAAAACGGCTGGACCATTGCACCCTACGCCATGAACGCGGCGCGGCAGAAGGTGGATTCCAGGCAGATCGGCTTCCGCTTGCAGGACGCGGATACCGTATCCACCGGCAGCAGCGAAAGTCTGACCATCCCCAGCGCCTGGCAGGCGGCGGAGGGCGGTTCCCTGTCCCTGACCTATGACGCCGTCGTCACCGCCCTGTCCCAGCCCGTCACGGAACTCAACGTTCTGTCCGTCATCTTTGTGCTGGAATGGGCGGAAGGATAAGCCTATGGCAGAGCAGATCAACATCCTTGTAGTCGAGCCGGGCTTTGCCCCATACGAAAAGGCCATTGCTCACGATTACAGAGAAATGCAGAAGATTGTCGGCGGGCTGATTACGGCCATCTATCCCTATGAAGAACCCGTCGCCATTGTGGCCAATGATGAGGGTATCCTGCTGGGTATGGATTTTAACCGCAGCGTGAAGGGCGGCTATGGCGGCATTTTCGGGCCGTTTTTTGTGTGCGGCCTGACGGAAGACAACTTCTGCTCGCTGACGACGGAGCAAATGGCGCGGTTCAAGCAGAAATTCCACTGTGCCGAGATTTTGCTTGGAGTTCGCGGAAATGAGCCGGTCACGCTGAAAGTGCAGCCAAAGACCAAATCGCAGCCGAACAAGCAGAAAAAGCCGCCGTCGCAGGAGCGATGACGATGGGCTTTGAATTGAACGGCACGACGCCGGATGAAAAAATCAAGGAACTGACCGAAAAGCTGGAACAGGGCGTCAGCGAGATATTCACCAGTGGACGGTACGCGGAATACCTGTCCGCGATGTCCAAATTTCACTCGTACAGCTTCGGCAATGTCATGCTGATTCTGATGCAAAACCCGGCTGCATCCTGTGTGGCCGGGTATCATACGTGGAAAAAGAACTTCGGCCGAACAGTTAAGGCCGGAGAGCATGGGATCAAAATTCTTGCGCCATGCCCTTACCAGCGCTTCGTCGAGCAGGATCAGCTGGATGCAGGCGGCAATCCCATTCTGGATGCATCCGGTAAGCCGGTCCGGGAGCGCACGTTGGTTCAGCTTATGCGGTTCCGAATCGTTACCGTTTTTGACATTTCCCAGACGGAAGGCAAAGAGCTCCCCAGCATCGGTGTACGTGAATTGACCGGCGATATTACAAATTATACGGAACTGGCGGACGCCATTACAAGCGCTTCGCCGGTTCCTATTTTATATGAAGCACCGCCCGGTTCAGCCAAAGGCTGCTTCAATTCTGTTACCGGCGAAATCTATATTCGCCCGGAGATGAGCCAGCGGCAAACCGTCAAAACCATGCTCCACGAAATCAGCCACGCCATGCTGCATAGGCGCACAGGAAATGACGCTCCAGCGAAAGAACGCCATACCCGCGAGGTCGAGGCGGAAAGTGTGGCCTATGTGGTCTGTCAGCATTTCGGAATTGACACATCAGATTATTCCTTTGGATATGTTGCAGGGTGGAGTAAGGGCAAGGAACTGGACGAGCTGAAAGCATCGCTGGACACCATCCGCAGCTGCGCCGCCAACCTGATCGACGCCATTGAACAGCGGTGCCCATCCCTTTGCACACAGAGGAATCAGACGGTACAGCAGGAACGTTAGGAGGAATGATATCACTGCATGGAGCAGGAAACAAATTATCAGGAAAATATTCTCGCCTTTCTGGCGCAGATCGTTCAGAAGAACACGCGAGCCTATACGGAGGATTTTGACCTTGACGCCAAAAAGCTCTGGGACAGCGCACAGGACCCCAATATGGAAAACCGTGCGTTCTACTGGATGAGCCGTCCCCATGGGACATGGTGTGTGCGGGAACGCGAAGTCTTTCTGGACGATACCAACGCGAACTGTATCTGGACCTATTATGCCGATCAACCGGAGGGCATTCTGGCCTACCGCGTCGTTGTGGAGGGTGTTCGTGACGGCAAGCTGGCAGGGCGGGTCTATCCCATTGACTACAAAAGTCAGGTACAGCGCGTGCTTCGTTCCGCGCTACCCATTGAGACCTTACAGTATGTTTCAGAAGACGGATGTACCCACGAAGTCGATTACAACAGTTTTATGCAAAGCCGGATCGCCTATGACCAAACCATTCGGGCTGTCCGGTATCTGCCGAAAAGCGAGGCAGAGCTTCAGAACCTGCTGATGCTGGAACACCGAATGGAGCGTCCGTCCCCAAAGACCAGACGTACAAAAGCCACTGCGCCTCAGCGATAAATCAATCAGCGCCGCTCGCGGCGCTGATTGAGCAAGTATGTCATTTGTTAAACAAACGACCCTTGTTAGGGTATGCCCCTAAGACCCCGCGATTTGCGTCTCACGGTGAGACGCATTTCATTTGAAGAAGGAGGGATTCTTTGCGCAGCCGGAATCACTTTATCGGCCTCTGGCTGGATGACGGCGAATACCGGCATTTGACGCAGCTGTGCCGGGACAGCGGGTTGTCCGCCAGCGGCGCAGTCCGCAAGTGTATCATGGGCGAGCAGCTCAAGCCCCGCCCGCCGGACTACTATGCCACCCTTCTGCGGGAGCTGTCCGGCATCGGCACCAATATCAACCATCTTGCCCACTGGGCAAACGGCAAGGGCTATGCAACGCAGGCAGAGATTCACAGTGCGGCGGTGCTGGCAAAACAAGCCTGGCAACTCGTGAAAGACACGCTGTAATGGCCTATGACAAAATCATCATCATCCGCTCCCGGCTGGATCGATGCTTGAGTTATGCGCAGAACGAGGAAAAGACAGGCCTGACAGACGCGCTGCGGTACATCGAAAACCCGGCAAAGGCCCGCCTGCAGACGGCTATCAACTGCAATTTGGAGACGGCGTTTCAGGAAATGCAGGCGACCAAGCGGCGCTGGGGCAAATGCGGCGGCGTTCTGGGCTACCATATCGTCCATTCCTATGCGCCCAGGGAAGCAACACCTGAGCAGGCTCATGCGGCAGGCGTCGAGTTTGCCAAGCGTCTTCTTGGAAACCAATATGAAGCTGTCATTTGTACCCACGTTGACCGGGAGCATCTGCATTGCCATATCGTGTTCAATTCGGTGTCTTTCCTGAATGGGAAGAAGTACCGGAGCGACTTCAGGAGTTATTTTGAGACGCTGCGTGGGACGTCCAATGCAGTCAGCCGGGATTACGGTCTGTCTGTCATAGAGCCTGACGGAAAGGGGAAACCCTATGCGGCATGGGATGCAGAGCGCAGCGGCAAGACTACGATCCGGGATCTCATCCGGCAGGATATTGACGCTGCACTTTCCATCAGCTTCACCCTCGATTCCTTTCTGCGGACGCTGCGAAATCAGGGCTATATGATCAAGCGCGGCCCCAATGTGAAGCATACGGCCATCAAGCCGCCGGGCGGGCAGCGGTTCATCCGGCTGGACAGTCTGGGGGAGGGGCATACGGAGGCTGACATTCTGCAAAGGCTTCGCGCACAGCGCAGCGAAGCAGCCGCTCTGGTGCCAAAAGAACAAATATCTCCAAAGCGGTATTTTGTCCGCAAGCGTCCGTCCCGGTATCCACCCGTGAAGCGCGGCAGCTTTCGGGCGTTGTATCTGTACTATTTCTATCTTCTCTCGCCGCGCAAAAAGCAGCGGCAGAAGATTTCGTTTCAAACCCGGGCGGAGGTTCGGAAGCTGAAGCAGTACACGCAGCAGTTCCGCCTCCTGCAAAAATATCGGATTGACAGCCAAAGCGAACTGACCATGTTAGAGGGCGCCCTACAGGCAGAAATCGACGCGCTGACAGGTGCCCGCAAGCAGTTGTATGTGCTGCGGCGGGCCAGTCCATCTGAGTACGCTAATGCAAAAATTGACGCGATCACTGCGCAGCTTCGTCCCCTTCGCCGGGAACTGCGCCTGTGCGGGAAGATCACAGAAAACATGCCGCGAATACGCCGGCAGGTACAGGAAAGCCGGCAGAACCAGGAACAACCACAAGCGCCGGAACCGGCGCGGGAAAGGAGGAACGATTTATGGAGGTAAGCGCCGAAACCGCCGATCTGGTGGTCAGGGAAGGCGTACAGCTTTCCGAGGAAGCGATCAAACTGCTGGCGTCCGGTGCGAAGAATCTCGCTGCGCTGCTGTATGCACTGGCAAAGGACCAGAAAAAGCTGTACGGCAAGGTCAGTATGAACCGGCTTTTGCAGGAAGGACGTCCGCTGCAGATCTTCCCATTGCGCGCAGAGGATTTGGATGAATTCAAGAAACGCGCGAAAAAAGTCGGGCTGCTGTTTACCGTTGTGCAGGACAAAAGCAGCGGCAGCGCCTGCCTTGACGTGATCACCAACGCAGACCATCTTTCACAGGCCAACTATATTTTGCAGCAAATGGGCTATCTTCCGCAAAACCGGGAGGACAAAACGCCAAAAAAAGAGCAGCCCCCTGCCCAACCAGGACGGTTCTCGCCAGAGCGAAGCAGTGGCTTGACGCAGGGGATGGCATCGATCAGTAACGGCCAAAAGCCGTCCGTCAAAGGGCGGCTAGCTGCGCTGCGGGCCGCAGCCGGGAAAGCAGAACCCCAGCGGGAGCTGGAGCACATCCGATAGGAGGGATTCTGATCTATTGAACCCGAAGGGGGGGCAGAAGTGGGAGGCGGGTGTGCCCTGCCCGCAATTGCGTCTCACCGTGAGACGGATTTGCTGCGTGTGCTTGCATATCTGCAAGAGTATGATATAATACTATCAGAACCATGATAGGAGGACTGATGATGAATCTGAAACCATCCACCGCGCTGCGTAACGAATATCAGCAGATCTCAATGCTCGCAAAAGCATCCGGCGAACCGGTCATTATCACCAACAAGGGCGAAGCCGATCTGGTCGTGATGAGCATGGAAGCCTATGAGGAACGCGAAAAGATGCTGGAGCATCGGGCAAGCGTTCTGGAGGCGGAGTTTTCCAGATTAGCCGGTGCGCCTACGTTCAGTGTAGACGAGGTTCGCTCCCGTCTGGCGGAGAAATATGCACATGGCAAAGTGTCGGGTTGAATTGCTGCTTGCCGCATGGCAGGATATTGACAAAATTTCGGACATTTATCTGCGGCTGGTCGGTCCGGTGGCTGCCCAGCGCATCACAGATCAAATCCTTGACACGCTGGAGCGGCTGGTCGATTTTCCCTATATGGGCGCCCAGCATCCGGACTTGGAACTGGCCAAACGGGAGTTCCGCAAGGTGATCTGCGGCGATTATGTCTGCGTTTACAAAGTGATAGAGGAAACGGTATTTGTCTATCGCATTGTCAACGGAAAGACGGATTATCCGAAACTTCTGAGATAGCGAAAAGAGAGAATGTGTTCTGTACGCTTACAGGTCACATTCTCTTTTTGCTTCTGGTGTATTGCGTCTCACCGTGAGATTTATTTGAAATGGAGGTATTCACAACATGAAAAAGCTGATTTATTTCATTATTCCGGAAATTCTGCTGGCCGCAGCCGGATTGCTGCTTGCTTGCAAGCGCCATGCCAGCCGTACCGGTTTGGCGTGCATCCATCCATCTGACCTGTGATCCACAAAAAGAAATCCTTTCGCAGCGCCGCCCCGGTGTGGGCGGCGTTTGCGATACCCGTGTTATGGCTCGCCGTGCTGATGGCGGGCTGCTACGAACCCGGTATGACGGTTTTCGTGCTGATGGACGGCTTTTCTGCTGCCATCCAGAGGCCGTTTTCCCTGCGCTGGACACCGTATACGCCAAAATTCGTGGGTATCTTTTTGCTGCTCTACGGCTGCGCGATTCTGTTCTATTACACAGGTCAGAAGAATACCCGCCCCGGTGAGGAACACGGCTCCGCGTCGTGGGGGAGCGTCCGGGATCTGGACAAGAAGTACTGCGACAAGGACGAAAGTCAGAACGTCATTCTGACGCAGCATTTACAGATGAGCATGAACGGCAAGCTGCACAGGAGAAATCTCCTGCAAATCATCGTGGGCGGTTCCGGCAGCGGCAAGACGCGGTTTCTGGCAAAGCCAAATCTGATGCTTGCCAATGCCAGTTTCATCGTGACCGACCCAAAGGGCGAAATGCTCCGGGCAGTCGGCAATCTGTTTTTGCAGGAGGGCTATGTTCTGCGTGTGTTTGACCTGATCGACCCAGCGAAATCAGACTGCTACAATCCCTTCCGCTACATCCGCAAGGATTCGGACGTGTTCAAGCTCATTGACAACTTCATCAAAAACACCACGCCAAAGGGCGCGAAAGCAAACGATCCGTTTTGGGAGAAATCGGAGACGGCTCTGGACTCTGCGCTGATGCTGTATCTGCTGCATGAAGCGCCGCCGGAGGATCAGAACATGGAGACCATTCTGTATATGATCGAGAACGGCGGAGCCAAAGAGGAAGACGACGACTACCAATCTCCGTTGGATTTGCTGTTTGAGGCGCTGGAGGAAGAACAGCCGGATCATATTGCCGTGCGCCAATACCATATTTTCAAGCAAGCCGCCGGAAAAACCGCTAAAAGCATATTGGTGAGCGCCGCCGTCCGTTTGGCGTCATTTACGCTGCCGGAGATTCAGCGTATCACAAGCAACGACGATATGGAGCTGGGAAAGCTCGGCGAGCGCAAGCAGGCCATCTTTTGCATCATCCCGGACAGCAATGACGCATCGCTCAATTTTCTCGTCGGCATGCTCTATACGCAAGCCTTTCAGGAACTGTATTATCAGGCAGACAAGGTGCATCAGGGTGCGCTGCCTGTCCCGGTCCGGCTGATGTTCGACGAATTTGCCAACGTGGCCTTGCCCGACGGCTACGCCCGTCTGCAGGCAACTATGCGCTCCAGAAATATCATGTCAACGATCATCCTGCAAAACATCAGCCAGCTCAAGGCACTGTTCAAGGATGACTGGGAAGGCATCATCGGCAATGCGGACAGCTTTGTATATCTCGGCGGCAACGAGCAGAGTACGCACAAGTACATCTCGGAACTGCTGGGGAAGGAGACCATCAACACGAAAACGTCCAGCCAGAGCAAGGGGCGCAACGGCTCCTTCAGCCAGAATTACCAGCAGACCGGCCGCGAGCTGATGACGCCGGACGAGGTGCGCCGTCTGGACAACAAGGATGCTATTGTGCTGATTCGCGGCGAGAAGCCGGTCATCGATGAAAAATACGACCTTTTGAAGCATCCGAATATCCGTTTTACTGAGGACGGCGGCGCACCGCCGTATCTGCACACGCCTTTGCGGGCATATGCGGCCGAAGACCTGTCGTTCTCTTTTTCCGATCTCGACGATATTGAAATTATGGAGGAATTTGTATGAAATCCGAAATCAACCCTACCCGGCGGCGCAGACAGCGCCGCATCCTGACCGTCTGGACAAGCCTTGTCCTGAGCGCCGCGCTCTTCACCGTCCCAGCCTTTGCCGCGGGCGACGATCCGCTGACCATTGTCAACAACCTGTCCGATTTTATCTTCTCCTGCATCAAGGCCATTGGCATCATTATCCTCGGCTGGGGCGTGGTGCAGCTTGGCATGTCCATTCAGTCCCACGACGCCAGCCAGCGGACGCAGGGCATTCTGTGCCTGTTCGGCGGTTTGCTGATCGCCTTTGCAAAGGAGATCCTGACGGCCATCGGCGTGGTGTAATTGCAAAGAGAAATGCGTCTCACGGTGAGACGGATAAAAAACGGCAGTATTTTCTCTTGTGCGCGGCATATAATTATGGTACAATTAAGCCACAAAGGAGGCGAGTGCGATGCCGAGAATTATCCCGATCCGTGATTTGAAAAATACAGCTGCCATTTCTCAGATGTGCAGCGAATCCACAGAGCCGATCTATGTCACGAAAAACGGCTACGGAGAAATGGTCCTGATGAGCATGAAAGCCTATGAGGAAAAATTTGCAATGCTGGAACTATATGAAAAGCTGGAAAAGGCCGAAGAAGAAATCAAAGCCGGAAAGACCAAAAATGCAAAGGAAGCCTTAAAGCGGCTGCGGGAAGAATATCATATATAAAATAGAAAGTACGGATTGAAGTGTGACACTGCTGTGGGTGCTTTAGATGATTGACATCATAGCATAATATGATTATAATAAGAATAGAATAATGCTACGAAAAAGGAGGGCGATCCAGTGAACATTCGTCCGTCTGCGGCAATCCGGCAGAACTACAATGAAATTGCCGACCTTTGCAGAAAAACAGCCGAGCCGATTTTTCTCACAAAAAACGGCGAGGGCGATTTGGTTGTCATGGATATTGAGACGTACAACCGGCGGGAGAAGATGCTGAAGCTTCGGGAGGAACTCCTGGCTGTTGAGGAAGACCGGCTGGCAGGCCGGGACGGCTGCACTGTGGATGATCTGGACGGCTACCTGGATGATGTCATTGCCGGAGTATAAGCGTATGACAAAAGAAAAAACGTATCAGGTCATTATTTCAGACAGGGCGAAACGGATGCTTGCCACTCATATCCGGTTTCTTGCCAATGTCAACAAGGATGCCGCCATCGCGAAGAAAAAGCAGATCATCAAGGAGCTGCGCAGTCTTTCCAAAATGCCTCACCGATATCCATTTTTGGAGGAAGATTATATACCAGCAAACAAGTACCACAGAATGTTTATCGAAAATTGGTATCTGGTCCTGTATCAGATTCAGGATGACATCGTCTACGTGGACTACATTCTGGACTGCCGGGAGGACTATGGCTGGCTGATCCGGCATTAACAACACATAGGGATACAAAAAACAGTCTCTTAGAAAGAGACTGTTTTTTGTATGTTCGGAACAGGAAGTGAAATCATGTGAGTGATAATTGGGTTGTTTCAACCCTGGAATCGGCCCTTGAAACCTGGAACGACAAACTGACAGAAATCTGGGCCCTTGTGGCGCAGACGCCGGAGAGCTTTCGCGGCGGCGAGATCTGGAATGTGATCGGAGACCGCAGAAAATTCCGTGTAATCGACCGAAAATGACAGTATAAATACTGGC
>JAEDJR010000250.1 GCA_016296235.1 Oscillospiraceae bacterium | reverse complement strand
AGGGGTCCGACCACCACCACAGGCACGATAGGCGGTTCCGCATAGCTTTCATCGGTCCCCACTAAATCCGGCTGGCCGTTTTCTGCCGGTATTCTGCAGACAGGCCGCCGCAGTTGATATTCCTGCCTTGCGATCCGCAGATAACAGAATCATCCGAACCCGAGCTTCTGTTTGGAAGACGGGTTCGGATGATTTGTCTTTTTGGGAGTTTGGCGCATTCCGGCCGTGCGGCGTATCAGTAATGCTCCAATGACTGGTGGACGACTTCCGTAAATGCCCGGACGGCAGGGGAGAGGAATCTGTTGCGGTGGATGGCAAAGCCGATCTGCCGCTCGGAGCCGCGCAGGGGAATGGCGCGAAGACCCTGCATGGGAAGATTGTGAACCATCAGCTCCGGCAGAATTGTGATCCCCAGCTTCCGGCGGACCATGACGACGGCGGCGTAGTCGTCGTTGATATTCAGCCATTTCCGGGGTGTGATTCCAGCCTGGGCGAACAGCTTGCCGATGTTATAGTTGGAACCTTCCGCAGGGATGATGAATGTATCATTCTGCAGATCTGCGGGATCCAGCTCGGGAGCCTGGACAAGGGGGCTATCGGCGTCAACCACGGCCATCAGTCGGTCCCGAATCAGAGGAATGACGGTGAATTCCTCCCGGGAAGGGAGCGTGACGAAGCCGCAGTCCACGGTATTTCCCAGCAGCGCGCTTTCAACGGCGGCATAATCTCTGTTGAGGATGGAAACCTCTACGCCGGGGTAGCGATTCCTGAACTGGGAAAGAATCTGGGGAAGCAGATGAATCGCAACACTGGAAAACGTGCCGATTCGAAGGCTGCCAGCGGTGAGTCCGCGCAAATCAAGGGCCTTATTCCGGATATCCTCATTCATGCTCAGAAGCCGTTGGACATAGGGCAGCAGGTCGGCTCCCTCGGGCGTCAGTACGGTGCCCGTTTTGGAGCGGATCAACAAAGGAATGCCGAGATCTGATTCCAGGGCGCTGATGAGATGGCTGATTCCGGCCTGGGTATATCCCAGCTTGCTGGCGGCCCGGGTGATGCTGCGCTGCTCAACCGTGGTCACAAAGGCCTGGTATTTATTTATGGACATTCTATATTGCTCCCCTCTGTACCGTATAGAATCCATAAAAATCCTTTATGCATAGCATGATAATTATGCAATATACCTAATGCTCCTGCAAAAGTATATTATATTTATCAATAAACGTCAAGGAGTTTTGACAATGTTGAACGAGAAGTTGAAAAAGACGAAATGGTCCGGCATCATTAGGACGCTGGTATTTCTGGCGGCCTTCCTGCTCATTTTCAGCTTGTTTGTCCGCCCGATGGGGCTGGCCAACACACTCAATACACTGATGAATACCGCGTACCGGCTTCTGGTTGACACATCGCTGTATATCATGGCGATTGCGGTGCTGGCAGGTGCGGTTTCTGCGTTGTTTGCGGAGTTCGGCGTGATTGACCTCCTCAACCGCGTGCTTTCTCCCCTGATGCGTCCGTTGTTCGGAATGCCGGGTGCAGCGGCTCTGGGTGTTGTCACAACCTATCTGTCCGACAATCCGGCGATTCTGACCCTTACAGAAGACAAGGGCTTCCGCCGCTACTTCAAGGCCTATCAGATTCCGGCTCTGACCAATATCGGCACGTCCTTCGGAATGGGCCTCATCGTCACGACCTTTGTCCTCGGATTGGGCGGGACCATCGGGTCTCAGGTGGGCCTGGCCGCACTGTGCGGCAACCTTGGCGCTGTGGTTGGCAGCATTGTGAGCACGCGCATCATGCTCTCTCTGTCTGCCCGCGTGATTGGCCGGGAGGCCGATGCCTGTCCGCCCAATGAGATCCTGGTCTCCGATGAGAAGAAGGAGAAAAAGAACAATGCCGGCATGCGCGTGCTCAATGCAGTGACCAACGGCGACCGCAAGGGTGTGGATCAGGGCCTTGCCAATTGCCCGGGACAGCGTCCCGTATATGCAGGATCTCGACCGCACGGTGGCGCGGCTGCTCTATGACGGCCGCTCGATCACCAGCAAGCCCGTCAAGGCCTGCTTCGCCTTTGACCGGCTCAGCATGAACGCCGCCCCCACCCGCGCCGAGGAATACGCCGGGCAGGTGCGGAATAAGTATCCGGCGGTAGAGATCTGCAACATCGCAGGCGTGCTTGCCTCCCTGCGCTCCGTCAAGGCGCCCG
>JAEDJR010000249.1 GCA_016296235.1 Oscillospiraceae bacterium | reverse complement strand
CATGCACAAAAGATGACCGCACCAAGGCTCCCCTGCGTAAGGGGAGCTGTCACGCGAAGCGTGACTGAGGGGTCGTTGCTGGCACCGATTGCCTGCACACAACCCCTCCGGCCCTTCGGGCCACCTCCCCTTGCACAGGGGAGGCTTTCGGTGCAGCCTGTGTTTGTGCAAAATTGCTATTTGCGACAGGCCCTTATCAGGGCTTCTGACTATACTATATCCGATCCGGCACCGTCCGTCAAGGAGTTTTCCGGTTTCAAACCGTTGTGGCGCACGCCGCACTGTAGGGCACGACGACCCGGCGCGCCGTTTGGCAGACGGTCAAGGAAAGCAGCTGCCAAACGGCGGCCAAGGGTCTGGCCGCCCTACGGCATACCCTGCGGGAACTCAAGCCCATCCGCAAGGCGGATTATCTGGCGTATTCAAACTCCAGATCGTAGATGCTCACGGTGTCGCCGTCGTGGATGCCCATGGCCTCCAGGCGGTCAAACAGGCCGGACAGACGCAGCTGCCGGTCAAAGTACATCCGGGACTCGTAGTCGTCGAAGTTCACGTCGCCCAGCAGCCGTTCCAGCCACCCGCCGGAGACAACCCAGAGATCGTCGTACTGCTGGATCTGCAGCTCCTCCACAGCACCGGCCTGGGCCAGGGGCTTGACGTACTCCGGCTCATAGACCGTCACGGGAGGCAGTTCCCGCAGGTGGGCGGCCACGGTCTGCATCAGCTGGCGCGTGCCCTGATGGGTGGCGGCGGAGATCTCATAGAACTCGTAGCCGCGCTGTGTCACATAGTCCCGCAGGCGTTCCAGATTGTCGCTGCCCTCGGGGATCAGATCCACCTTGTTGGCGGCCACGATCATGGGCCGGGCGGCCAGATCCGGGGAATACTGGGACAGCTCGGCATTGATCTTTTCAAAGTCCTCCACCGGATCCCGGTCCTCGGAGCCGGACACGTCCACGATGTGAACCAGCAGGCGGCAGCGGTCGATGTGCCGCAGGAAGTCGTGGCCCAGACCCAGTCCCTCGGCGGCGCCTTCGATGATGCCGGGGATGTCGGCCATGACAAAGCTGACGCCCTCCTCCACATAGATGACGCCCAGGTTGGGATACAGGGTGGTGAAGTGATAGTTGGCGATCTTGGGCCGGGCGTTGGAGGTGACGGACAGCAGGGTGGACTTTCCCACATTGGGGAAGCCCACCAGGCCCACGTCGGCCAGGAGCTTCAGCTCCAGCACCACCTCATGGCTCTCGCCGGGGAGGCCGGATTTTGCAAAACGGGGAACCTGGCGGGTGGGGGTGGCGAAGTGCTTGTTGCCCCAGCCGCCCCGGCCGCCCTTGCACAGGACGAAGTCGGCGGAATCGGACATATCCTTGATGACCTCGTTGGTCTCGGCGTCCCGCACCACGGTGCCCCGGGGCACCCGGATAATCAGATCCTCGCCGTTTTTGCCCCGGCATCTGGCGCCCTGACCGTCCTGGCCGTTGGAGGCCACATATTTGCGCTTATAGCGGAAATCCATCAGCGTGGACAGATTGTCGTCCACCCGCAGCACCACGCTGCCGCCGGTGCCGCCGTCGCCGCCGTCAGGCCCGCCCTGGGCCACATATTTCTCCCGGTGGAATGCCACGGCGCCGTTGCCGCCGTTGCCGGCCTTGACGGAAATTTTGACTTTATCTACAAACATCATATCCCTCCTATGGAAAAAGGGTCTTATGGATTAGCTTGCCCGATACATTGAAATTGATTATAAAAACGCACAGACCCTTGTGCCCCCTCTTTAGGGGGCTGTCAGTGCAACTGACTGGGGGTTGTTTCGACACGCAATTTTATCGTTTATACGGTACAATTGCAAACTTGCCGCAACCCCCAGCCTCCGCTTTGCTCCGGCAGCCCCCTGGAGAGGGGGCACGAGGGATTGTCAAGGAAGAAAAAGGGCTGTCCCAAAAGGCAATTGATCCTTTCTGAGACAGCCGCTTCTTTGTAGGATTACTGTTCCGCGTACACGGAGCACTTCTTGCGATCCTTGCCCATGCGCTCGAACTTGACCTTGCCGTCAATCAGAGCAAACAGGGTGTCGTCGCTGCCGATGCCAACATTGGTACCGGGATGAATGTGCGTGCCTCTCTGGCGAACCAGGATGTTGCCGGCCAGGACGAACTGACCGTCAGCGCGCTTCACACCCAGCCGCTTGGACTCGGAATCACGGC
>JAEDJR010000248.1 GCA_016296235.1 Oscillospiraceae bacterium | reverse complement strand
TGCCGACCGTCTGGGCGTACTCGATACCTTGCGAGGGTGTTGGAGTGCGCCCTTTTTGTTTTACCAATCTATTCTTTCTGGAGGTCAAGCCATGAAAAAAGTTGGTCTGATCATGGGCAGCACCAGCGACCTGCCCACCGTTCAGAAAGCCGCCGACGTTCTGGAGGAGTTCGGCGTGCCCTATGAGATGCACATCTATTCCGCCCACCGCACCCCTGTGGAAGCCCGGGAGTTCTGCACTTCCGCCCGCGCCAAGGGCTTCGGCGTGATCATCGCCGCCGCCGGCATGGCCGCCCATCTGGCAGGGGCCATGGCCGCCGGCACCACCCTGCCGGTGATCGGCATTCCCATCAGCTCCGCCCATCTGGATGGGCTGGACGCCCTTTTGTCCACGGTGCAGATGCCCTCCGGCATCCCGGTAGCCACGGTAGCCATCGACGGGGCCAAGAACGCCGCCATCCTGGCCGTGGAGATCCTGGCCCTGGGTGATGAGGCCCTCACCGAAAAGCTGGAGGCCTTCCGGGCCAAAGGCACCGAGGAAGCCCTGGCCAAGGACCGGGC
This sequence comes from Oscillospiraceae bacterium, assembly GCA_016296235.1. Taxonomy (GTDB): domain Bacteria; phylum Bacillota; class Clostridia; order Oscillospirales; family Oscillospiraceae; genus Avoscillospira. Next base: position 1,653 of record JAEDJR010000248.1, on the reverse strand, counting down.
ACTGAACGCCAAATAAGAACCAATTATCAAAAAACAGATAGGAGAAAATGAAAATGGAACTGGTATACACGGGAAAGACCAAGAATGTTTACGCCCTGGAAAACGGCAACTACCTGCTGAAGTTCAAAGACGACTGCACCGGCAAGGACGGCAAGTTCGACCCCGGTGAGAATTCCGTGGGCCTCACCATCGAGGGCGTGGGCCGGGTCAACCTGCAGATGTCCGTCTACTTCTTCGAGAAGCTGAGAGAGGCCGGCATCAAGACCCACTATGTCTCCGCCGATCTGGACGCGTGCACCATGGAGGTGCTGCCCGCCCGGGTCTTCGGCCACGGGCTGGAGGTCATCTGCCGCCGCAAGGCCGTGGGCAGCTTCATCCGCCGCTACGGCGATTACATCGAATCCGGCGCCGATCTGCCCTGCTATGTGGAGACCACCTTCAAGGACGACGCCAAGGGCGACCCCCTGGTGACCAAGGACGCCCTGGTGGCCCTGGGCGTGATGACCGACGGGCAGTATGACTCCCTCAAGGAGCAGACCCAGCGCATCACCATGATCGTTCAGGACGAGATGGCCAAGCGGGGCATGGACCTGTACGACATCAAGTTCGAGTTCGGTTACGTGGGCGACGAGGTCATTCTCATCGACGAGATCGCCTCCGGCAACATGCGGGTCTACAAGGACGGGGAGTATGTGGAGCCCATGACGCTCTCCCGGCTGTTCTTCGCTTAATGGGCGGCTTTTTCGGCGCCATATCCCGGCGCGACGCGGTATTGGACGTTTTCTTCGGCACGGACTATCACTCCCATCTGGGTACCCGCCGGGCCGGTATGGTCATGTATGACAGCAAAGACGGTTTCCAGCGTCAGATTCACAACATCGAAAATTCCCCCTTCCGCTCCAAGTTTGAAAACGACCTGGCGGATTTCCACGGCCAGAGCGGCATCGGCTGCATCAGCGACACGGACCCCCAGCCCCTGCTGGTGCGCTCCCACCTGGGGCTTTACGCCATCACCACCGTGGGCATCATCAGCAATGCCGATAAGCTGATCGAGACCTATTTCTCCCAGCGGGGCCATCAGTTCATGGCCATGAGCAGCGGCGCCGTCAACGCCACCGAGCTGGTGGCCGGCCTGATCAACCAGAAGGACTCCCTGGTGGAGGGCATCCGCCACGCCCAGGACGTGATCGAAGGCTCCGCCACCATCCTGATCCTCACCAAAGATGGCATCATCGCCGCCCGGGACAAGCTGGGCCGTCTGCCGGTGCTGGTGGGCAGGAACGAGGATGGCTGCTGCGTCTCCTTTGAGTCCTTCGCCTATCACAAGCTGGGCTATAACGACGAGCACGAGCTGGGCCCCCGGGAGATCGTCCGCATTACCGCCGACGGCTGGGAGACCCTGTCCCCGCCGGGGGAGGAGATGCGCATCTGCGCCTTCCTCTGGACCTACTATGGCTACCCCAACTCCAACTACGAGGGCAAGAACGTGGAGCTGATGCGCTACCGCAACGGCGAGCTGATCGCCAAGGCCGAGGCGGAGCGGGGCACCATGCCGGACGTGGACTATGTGGCCGGGGTGCCGGATTCCGGCCTGCCCCACGCCATCGGCTACGCCAACTACAGCCACAAGCCCTTCGCCCGGCCCTTTGTCAA
>JAEDJR010000247.1 GCA_016296235.1 Oscillospiraceae bacterium | reverse complement strand
CAACGACCCCTCAGTCAGCTTCGCTGACAGCTCCCCTTACGCAGGGGAGCCTTGGCCTTCTGCAAACCGCTGCTGCTCTGCTAATCCCAATTTATGCTGTTGCCAGATTGGCTAAGCAAAACCGATCCGCATTTACTCTTTATACGACAGATCGTTTTTCAAATCCGCGTATCAGTCTTCGAGCTGCGGCAGATACCAGTCGTCATAGAACAGGGGCAGCATGTCGTCATAGGGCATCTCGGAGATGTCCGCGTAGCGGATATCCTCCCAATCCATGCCCCAGGGCCGCAAGAAGAGCTTGTAGTCGAACCAGTCGCCGTCCTCGTCCACGACGGTGCCGTCGATCTGGATGAAGTAGTCATAGTCGCTGAACATGGACGCGCCGGGATCCACGATCCAGTCGGCATGGCCGATGTCAAAGCCGAAAATGCTGCCGCTCTCCGACATCATGCAGCCGTTTTCCGTGACGCCGGGGCCGAAGGAAACCGTGCACCAGCACACGTCTTCGCCGTCGATGTCCACGATGTCCACATAGCCGGTGTCATCCGCATAGACCTCGATGTCGGCCGTCACGTCATAGGCATTGTTGATGTTGCTCTCGTAGGCGCTGTTGGCGTTGCTGATGACATACCAGCCGTACCAGGTGCCGTTCCACCATTCATAGTCGCTGAACAGGTCGCCCCGGCCGTCATCCGGGTCCGAGTCGCCGCCCAGGGTGGCGTTCTGCTTGACCTCGGGCGCGCTGCCCTCTCCGCGGGTCATGACATAGACCTCCGTGGCCATCTCAATCTTCAGCAGATCGTTTTCCAGCTTGTAGGTGAGCGTGGTGCCATCCTCCGCCGTGATGATGCCGCGGGACCAGGTGATGTTGGTGGGATTGTCAAACACCAGCACGCCGGTACCGTCCTCCTTGAAATCCGCAAACATCTCGATGCCGAGATCCTTGAACATGGCCACGTCTTCCTCCGACATGGCGTTGCCCGCGGAGCTCTCGGCGCGCAGGAGCGTCCAATAGCCCACTTCCGCCGCAGCTTCGGTCTTGCCGGGTTTGGGTTCAGCGGTGGTATTCCCGGTGGTGCCGGGCTTCGCGCCTTCCTTTTCAAAGGTGTAGACCATCCCGCCCAGATCGATGGCCAGAATGCCGTCCTTCAGGGTACCGGTGAATGTGTCGCCGCTCTGCTTGAGGTTGAACTTGTCACCATCCACAGACCAGGTGGCGTTGAATTCGTCGCCGCTCAGGCTGAGGGTGGCCTTACCCTTGGCCTTCAGCTCGACCCAGTCGTTTTCCAGCGGCATGACCAGACCGTCCAGGTCGCAGGACACGCCTTCATAGCGGCCCAGATTGGCGTCGTCCTTGCCCTTGCCGCCCAGGCAGGAGACCAGAATCACCACCAGCACAATGGCGATCACGGCGATACCGGCGAACAGGAAGAGCTTCTTGTTGACGGGCTTCTTTTCCTTGGGAGCCTTGGGAGCCTTTCCCGGCGCTGCGGGCGGCACATAGGAGCCGCCGCCGGATTGCGTCGGCGGTGTATAAGAGCCGCTGTTGCCGGACTGGACGGGCGGTGTATAGGAGCCGCTATTGCCGGACTGGACAGGCGGTGTATAAGACTGCTGGGGTGCTTCGTAGCTCTGCTGCACCGGGGGCGTATAAGACTGCTGGGGCGCTTCGTAGCTCTGCTGCACCGGGGGCTCGTAGGACTGCTGGGGTGTTTCGTAAGCCGGCTCCACCGGCGCTTCATAAACCGGCTGTACCGGTTCCTGGTTCACGATTCGTTGGCCGCACTCCTGGCAGAACTTCGTTCCTTCCTGGAGCTGCGAGCCGCAATTGGGGCAGAATTTCATTGGATTTCCTCCTTTTTCTCTCTAAAATTTTCCGCTCTTTCCGGAGAAGCCGTCACTGTCTACGGTGGTGCCGCCGCTGCCGGAGTCTCTCTCGATTTTCCTGCGCGTTTCGGTGGTATGGGTGAATTGATCCTCCCGGCCTGTGATCTTCACGCTGCCGGCCGTGAGGTAGGCGTTGGCCTCCGTCCCGGCAGACACGGACTTCATCAGGCGGCCCGCCAGGCACGCCGTGATCGCGATGGCCGCCACGCAGCCCACCAGCAGGGAGATTCCGATTCCGGCCACGACGATTACGGGATTGCTGTCCACATCCACCGGATGGCCCTCCCGGGCTGATTTCAGCATGGATTCGCTCTGATCCAGATAGTCG
>JAEDJR010000246.1 GCA_016296235.1 Oscillospiraceae bacterium | reverse complement strand
CCTACAATAGGGGAGCTGTCAGCGAAGCTGACTGAGGGGTGTCAAGCTGCCGATCTTTGTATGCAGCTGCAACGCACCGCACCAAAGCCTCCCGCATCAGAGGGGGCCTTGGATGTCCCAACCCAAATACAAAAATCCGACCTATGATTGCAGCCATAGGTCGGATTTACTGTCTTACGAATACCCCGCAAAACTTCTCGGTTTTGCGGAACTCTTTTTAAGAAATCTCGTTTTCTTTGAGCTGACGGACGATGGGATATACGTCATAGATATCTTCCACCATGTAATCCGGCTCGAATTCCCGCCGGATTCCGGTGTCTTTTTCCTGCGTCAGCTTGGAGCAGATCTGAATGGCTTTGGCGAAGCCGGCCCGTTTGGAACCGATCACGTCCCGGGACACGGTGTCGCCCACGTAGACGGATTCTTCCGGCAGGGACTGCATTTCCCGCAGTGCCACGGTGAAAATGTCCGTGCAGGGCTTGCGGAAGCCGGTAACGGAGGAGAGGGTCACGTCCTGGAAGTAATCCCGGATGCCGTATTCCTCCAGAACATCAAATACCTGGTAGAGGGCCGCAGTGTTGCTGACTACGCCCAGCTTCATGCCCATCTCCTTCAGTCCCTCCAGCATGGGAACCACGCGGGGACGGAGGCAGCGGTGGTAGTGCGTGACTTCCCACATGTGTGCGATTTCCTCACAGTGGGGCGCCAGGGCCTGGCGGGGAAAACCAAAGCCGGCAAGCACATAGTCGCACCAGATTTCCACAGGCTTCAGCTCCACATCGCAGGAGTCCCGGTATGCGCCGTAGCGCTTCCAGCCTTCGTCCACCCGGAGCTTCAGCTCGTCCAGGTCCACTTTCGGATCCAGCCCATATTGCAGCAGCATATCACGGAGCTTTGCAATGGCTTCCTTCTGAGACTGAGAGTCCACAAAGATGTCCTCCAGAGTCCCGCCCATATCAAACAGTACTGTTGTAATCATTTCTACCTCCCGCCGTTGGTGCGGCTGATTGGGGCCAGAATTGCCCCGTCTTCCAGGATCGTAAAGTCTACCGAGCGCCAGGCTTCTGCCTGATGCCAGGGAGCGGAAAAAGAGTCGGTGAACCAGACTTCCGTACCGCAGCGCTGCAGCTGCTCCACCACAGTATGCGAAGGCCGGTCCTTATGCGGGATATACTCCGCACCGCAGGATATCACCGCATAGCGCGGGTGCAGCCGGGCAGCCAGTTTTTCTGTCATGGCTTTCCCGTCGCCGTGGTGCGGCACCTTCAGAATGTCGCAGGGGCATGTGTCTTCGTTTTCCCACACATTGCCGTAGCAATCGCCTGCCAGCAGGAGGCTTCGTCCGGCATAGTGCAGCTGCAGCCGCAGAGAACCGGGATTTCGGGATTTGGATGCCCAGTATTTCAGGTCTTCCGGTACGGGTTTGCCCTGCAGCATCGCATCCCACACCAACCGCTGAACGGCATTTTCTGTGGGGTTGGGACAGATCAGGTCGGCAGTCAGTGACCGGGTCAATGGCAATCCCTGCAGGGTGCCGGATACGGTGTGCAGGCGGCAGCCAGCTTCCTGCAGACGCTCCACGTCAGCCGCCCACTGATTGACACATTCGATCAAACCACAAACGGTTTTCTGCCCGTTGGGCTCCGGAGGAATTCGCGTTCCGGTGCTGCCCGGGAAAAAACCGGAGTATACATGTTCAATGCTGATTTCCGGCAGGAAATTGCTCAGACCGCCGGAATGGTCTGCGTGCAGGTGGGTGATTACCACCATGTCCAGATGGGAGATGTTTCTCTCCCGCAGATACTCAATGGCGAGACATCGCCGGGAACCTGGCACACGGTCCAGCTCTTTCCGGCCGGTGTCCACCATCATGCGAAAGATTTGCGAACCATCCTGCTCCTCAATCAGAATGGCGTCGCCGTCCGCCACGTTGATAAAATGAATGCTCAGCATGGAGTCAACGCCGCTGCGTGTACTGTTTCCAGGCCGGCTGTTCCTCGTGACTGGGAGCGGAATAGTCGTGCCGGTAGAGGAGATAGGATACGATCAGACCGAGGGCCAGCGGGACCGCCACGAACCAACCGAAGAACGTGAACAGTGCGCCGGAGGCACCGGTACCGCGCAGAATAACCAGAAGCGTGATCAGAGAAGCCACGGCATACAGCGCCAGCCACAGGTAGGAGCCAAACATGAGCCGCTTGTCCGGCAGAAGTTTGTGCAGCAGGAGAGT
>JAEDJR010000245.1 GCA_016296235.1 Oscillospiraceae bacterium | reverse complement strand
CGCCTTCGCCCTCGCCGTAGTGCTTTTCCACATAGGTGACCCTGGCGTTGCGGCCTACATAGAAGGTGTGGATGCCGTCATGCTGGCTGTCGCAGTCGCCGCAGTTGTGGATGCCGCACCCGGCCACAATCCGAACGTCGGCGTTCTCGCCGATGTAGAAGTCGTTGTACACCGTGTCGTGGAAGCCGGATTTGGTCACCACCACGGGAATGTGGACGCTCTCGGCTCTGGTGCCGGGATCGATGCGGATGTCGATGCCGTCCTTGTCGGCCTTGGAGGAGATGTGGATGTGCTCGGAATCCCGGCGGAAGGACTTCTGGCCGTCGGTGCGGATATTCACCGCGCCCTGGGTGGGAATGGCGGCCAGCTCGGCCACCTCCTGCAGGATTCTCTGTTGGATTTCGTTCAGCATGTGCCGCTCACCTCCAGTCGGTTGCAGCCGGCAGCGGTGTCGGCCATGATGCGGGAATAGAGCTGGTCTGCCGGGCCGCGCTCCTGGATCTGGCCGCCGGCGATCAGCAGGATTTCGTCGGCCAGGCGGATGATGCGCTCCTGGTGGGAGATGATGAGAATGGTCTTGTCCTGGCGGTCGTGGAGGGCCTTGAAGGTCTCGGTGAGCCGGGCAAAGCTCCACAGGTCGATGCCGGCCTCCGGCTCGTCGAAGATCATCAGGTCGGAATCCTTGGCCAGCACCGTGGCGATTTCAATGCGCTTGACCTCGCCGCCGGAGAGGGACACGTCCACGTCCCGGTCCACATAGTCCCGGGCGCACAGGCCCACCTGGGTCAGGTAGCCGCAGGCCTCGCCGTGGGTGAGCTTCCGCCCGGCGGCAATCTGCAGCAGGTCGGAGACCTTCATGCCCTTGAACCGGGGCGGCTGCTGAAAGCCGTAGGAAATGCCTTTTTTGGCCCGGTCGGAGATGGAGAGAGCGGTGACGTCCTCCCCGTTCCAGAAGATGCTGCCCTGGGTGGGGGCGACCAGGCCCATGATGACCTTGGCCAGGGTGGTTTTGCCGCCGCCGTTGGGGCCAGTGATGACCACGAATTTTTTGTCTTCGATGGTCAGGGATACGTCTTTGAGAATGTCCGTGGTTCCGCCCTCGGCGGGCACGGTCACAGTCAGATGTTGCAGTTCCAGCATAGAGTTGCCTCTTTCTCGGTGTTTTTTTGAATTATACTATATAATATGGTTTTCCGCAATGGATTCCCAGTAAATCTTGGCAGGAAGGAGCGCCGCTTTGCTGTCATTGCGAGGCCCCGCAGGGGCCGTGGCAATCCGCGCTGCCCTTCGGCGGGATGGGTCAGCCTGCCCTATCGTGTTATTCGTAGGGGCGGCCCGATGTGGCCGCCCGTGTGCAGGCACCCGAAATCTCCGGGCGGCCACATCGGGCCGCCCCTACGGAAAGATACGGATTGCTGTCCAAAGCCCTACTCGAGGGCAAAGCCCAGATAGGCGTTTTTCAGGGGGCGGGGCGTGTCCAGCCATTTGACCATGGCGAAGGGCGCGCCGCCCAGATCCTCCGGCAGGACCTCCGCCGTATACTCCCGGGAAGCGGCGGCGATGCCGGTTTCGGTCCGGTAGAAGGTCAGGCCGTAGACCTGCCGGGCGTATTCCAGGGTTCGCAGGTTGTAGACCATGTGCGGCCCGGTCAGGAGCCGCTCCCGCAGGGCCAGATACTCCGCCGCCGGGATGGGCGTGCCGCCGGAACAGGCCGTCCGGTTCCGGGTAAAGGCGGGCGTATAGCCCAGGCTCCGGTAAAAATCGAACAGGGACGGTTCGCCCGGCGTCAGAACGGCGCAGGCGAAGCCCCGCTGCGTCAGGTCAGACTCCGCAAAGGCCATGAGCTCCCGGCACAGCCCCCGGCCCCGATGGGACTGGAGGGTTGCCACGGCGTAGACATAGGCGGCGGGCAGGTCTGCACCGGCCCGCAGGGTCTGGGGCAGGGCGTGAACCATGGAGACAATCTGCCCCTGCTCCCGGGCCACAAAGCTGATGCAGTCCGGGAAGGCTTCAAAAAAACGGGAAACGGCCTCCGGCGAATCCCCAAAGGCCTCGCCCCACAGGGCCGCAATCCCGGACAGATCGGATTTGTCTGCGATTTGATACATCATAACACCTCAGATCGGGCCCCGTCCCCCCTCTGCAGGGGGGTGCCTGCGAAGCAGGCGGGGGGTTGTTTCGTCCTGCTGTTGTATCGTTGATCGGTAGAATCGCTTTTCGTGACAACCCCCAGTCACGG
>JAEDJR010000244.1 GCA_016296235.1 Oscillospiraceae bacterium | reverse complement strand
GCCTGCGATGGATAATGCTGTTCTCATTCGTCTTTCTCCTTTTCGCATTACTTTTCTATAGCGGCAGAGAGTGGTGCCCCCGGTCTGCCGCTTGTAAACGCCAAAGCAACGTTTACATGAAGCGCCTGGCTTATGCCAGCGCGAACTTCCAAAACTCCTCGCAATCGGTATAGCTTTTTAGGTAGAAATCGGCAAGAGCCGCAAGCCCCGCCTGATCCCGCTCATAACGGTCGCATACGCCCACGGTGGAAAAGCCATCATCCCGGGCCGTGCGCAGGGCTTTGAGAGAATCCTCAAAAACCACTGTGTCCTCCCGGCCGGTGCCGATGCGCTCCATGGCCGCCCGGTAGACGTCAGGCCGGTCCTTGCCCTGGTTCACATGGGTGCAGGTGACCAGGCCGGAGAAGTATTCCATCACCCCGCAGCGGCGCAGGGCGGCCTCCACCAGGAAATCGTCGGTGGCCGTGGCGATGACCAGCTTCACCCCGGCGTCACAAAGCCGCTTCACGAAGCTGGCCGCGCCGGGCTTCAACCGGGCCTCCTCCCGGTAGAAGCGTTCGATCCAGCCATTGACCTGGCGGCAGATCTCTTCCACCGACAGGGGCACGCCGTACTCGCTGATGTAATACGCCGCCGCTTCCCGGATGCTCATGGTGCGGAACTTCTCGTTCAGCTTCTCCCGGGGCTCATAGCCCAGGGAGCGGAGATAATCCTCACCGATGGTGTCCCATACGCCCATGGAGTCCAGCAGCGTGCCGTCCACATCGAAAATGGCCCCTTTGATCACCCGGCCACCATCGCTTCCGACATGGCCTTCAGCCGACGGCAGGCCGCCTCAATATCCTCCGCGGCAAAGATGGCGGATACCAGGGCAACCCCGTCCACCCCGGACCCGGCCAGGCCCATCATGTTCTCCTCATTGATGCCGCCGATGGCCGTCACCGGGATATGTACGGCAGAGCAGATGTCCTTCAGAGTCTGATAGCGCAGCACATGGGCGTCCAGCTTGGTGGAGGTGGAGAACATGGCCCCCACGCCCAGGTAGTCGGCCCCGGCCGCCTGGGCTGCCAGCGCCTCCTCCACGGTGCGGGCCGAAACGCCGATCATCATCCGCTCGCCCACCAGCTCCCGCACGTGACCGGCCTCCATGTCCGACTGGCCCACATGTACCCCGTCCGCGCCGCACTTGAGGGCAATGTCCACATTGTCGTTGACAATGAAGGGCACGCCGTATTGGGCACAGAGCTGCTTCATCTGAATGGCTTCTTCCAGGAAGGCCGCTTCATCCAGTTCCTTCTCCCGCAGCTGCACACAGGTGGCCCCGCCCTTCAGGGCACATTCCACCTGCTCCAGCAGGCTCTGCCGGCCTGTCCATGCCCTGTCCGTAACGGCGTAGAGCAGCATGTTCTCTCTTCTGCACTCCATGGTTTTGACCTCTTTACAGTATTTTGTATCTGGCCCGGCGCTCCAGGGTCTCCCCGTCCAGATGGTATATGGCGTCAATGATGTAATTGCGATAGCTGGCGTTGCCGTCCATGGGGCTCAGCCGTCCATGGGCGATCTCCCCGCACACCCCCATGGCGCAGACCGCCGCCGCCGCGGCTTCCAGTCTATGGGCCGGGTTTGCCGCCACATAGGCCGCCGTCAGCGCCGAAAGCTGGCAGCCGGTGCCGGTGATGCTGCCCATCATGGGGTGGCCGTTGTAGATGCAATAGGCCCGCTCCCCGTCGGCCACGATATCGATGGCGCCGGACATGGCGATCACGGCCCCGGTGCGCCGGGCAAAAGCCTTGACAAAGGCCACCGCCTCCGGCAGATTCTCCTCCGTCACCTTATCCGCCACATCGGCATCCACGCCCTTGGTGGTGCCCTGACCGTTGGCCAGGGTCTTGATCTCCGACACATTGCCCCGGATCACGCTGAAATCAACTTCCTCCAGCAGCCGGAAAGCGGTGGCGGTGCGGAGCCGGGATGCCCCCGCCCCCACCGGGTCCAGTACCACCGGGTGACCCAGAGCCGCAGCCTGCTTGCCGGCCTTCAGCATGGCGGGAATGGTGCGCTGGTTCAGCGTGCCGATGTTGATGTTGGTTCCGGCGCAGAGAGTGCTGATCTCCTCCGCCTCGTCCACATCGTCGGCCATAATGGGCGACGCGCCGCAGGCCAGCAGGATGTTGGCACAGTCATTGACGGTAACATAGTTTGTGATGTTGTGGATCAGCGGGCAGCTCTTGCGGACGTTTTCCAGCATTTCTCCGAGCATGGTTTTCTCCTTTTTCTTATGCGG
>JAEDJR010000243.1 GCA_016296235.1 Oscillospiraceae bacterium | reverse complement strand
ACGACCTGACCCAGCACCAGAACACCTCCGGCAAGGATCTGACCTACTTCGACCAGGAGAAGAACGAGCACTATATCCCCTACGTCATCGAGCCGTCTCTGGGCGTGGAGCGCTCCGTGCTGGCCGTCCTGTGCGACGCCTACGATGAGGAAGTGGTGGGCCAGGACAAGAGCGGCAAGGACGACATCCGCGTGGTCATGCACTTCCATCCCGCCCTGGCGCCCTTCAAGGCCGCCGTGCTGCCCCTGAGCAAGAAGCTGGCTCCCAAGGCCATGGAGGTCTACCAGATGCTGCTGAAGGACTTCATGGTGGACTACGACGAAGCCGGTTCCATCGGCAAGCGCTACCGCCGCGAGGACGAAATCGGCACGCCCTACTGCATCACCGTGGACTTCCAGACCGTGGGCGACGAGAACACTCCCGCTGACAACGCCGTCACGGTCCGCGACCGCGACACCATGGAGCAGGTCCGCGTGCCCATCAGCGAGCTGAAGGCCTGGCTGGCCGAAAAGGTGGCCTACTGATGGAGCGGCTGACAGCCCTCTATGACCGGATGGTCTCCTACTACGCAGGAGAACCGGCCCGCATTCAGCACTTTGTCAAGGTCCACAGCTTTGCCCGGCGCATCGGTCTGGCGGAGGGGCTGGACAGCAAGACCCAGCTGACCCTGGAGGCCGCCGCCCTGGTTCACGACATCGGCATCAAACCGGCGGAGGCGATCTACGGCTCCTGCGACGGCCCCTATCAGGAGGCATTGGGGCCTGCCCCGGCCCGGGAGCTGCTGGACAGTCTGGACTTTCCCGCCGATGTGACCGACCGGGTGTGCTACCTGGTGGGCCATCACCACACCTATACGGGAATCGACGGCATGGACTATCAGATTCTGGTGGAAGCGGACTTCCTGGTGAATCTCTTTGAGAACGAAACCCGGCAGGCCCCCCGCCGGGAGGCTCTGAAGCGGATTTTCAAAACCGAATGCGGCAGAACCCTCTGCCGGGTCATGTTCGGATTGGTCGAGGAAGCCCCATAAAGGCCATGGGCGTGCCCTGCAGACTGAAAATTATCGGAAAAACCTGAAATAATACTGGAAAAAACGCCGTTTATCGAGTATGATAAAGGCAGAACAAACACAAGCGAACAAGAAACCAAGCAAAGGAAGGATATTATGGATCAATCCAAACGCAAGACCGTGGCACTGAACGCTGCCAAGGCCCGGCTTCTGGCGGTGCAGATGGTGCATGACGCAGCCTCCGGCCATCCCGGCGGCTCCCTGTCCTGTCTGGACGTGCTGGCCACCCTGTATTTCGACGTGATGAACGTGCATGTCAACGATCCCCGCAAGGCTGACCGCGACCGCTTCGTCATGTCCAAGGGCCACTGCTCCCCCGCCCTGTATCCGGTGCTGGCGCTGAAGGGCTTCTTCCCCGTGGAAGAGCTGAAGATGTTCCGCCGGGTGGAGGGACATATGTCCGGCCACGTGGAAATGAACCACGTCAAGGGCGTGGATATGTCCACCGGCTCCCTGGGCCAGGGCATCTCCGTGGCCGTGGGCATGGCTCTGGCCGGCAAGGTCAAGAACCAGGACTATCGCGTCTACTCCGTTCTGGGCGACGGCGAAATCGCCGAGGGCCAGTGCTGGGAGGCCTTTATGTCCGCCGCCAAGTATAAGCTGGACAACCTGTGCGCCTGCATCGACGTCAACGGCCTGCAGATCGACGGCCGCACCTGCGATGTCATGCCCTCCGAGCCTCTGGACAAGAAGCTGGAGGCCTTCGGCTGGCACGTCATCAAGATCGACGGCCACGACTACGACGCCATCGACGCCGCCTATGCCGAAGCCGCCGCCACCAAGGGCCAGCCCACCATGATCCTGGCCCAGACTGTCAAGGGCAAGGGCGTCTCCTTCATGGAGAACGACGCCGGCTGGCACGGCAAGGCCCCCAACGACGAGCAGTTCGCCCAGGCCAAGGCCGAGCTGGAAGCCAAAATCAAGGAACTGGAGGGTTAAACCATGGGTGAAAAGATTGCAACTCGCGCCGCTTACGGCAACGCGCTGGTAGAGCTGGCGGACAAGTACCCCGAGCTGGTGGTCTTCGACGCCGACCTGGCCGGTGCCACCATGACCAAGGGCTTCTCCAAGGCCTATCCCGACCGCTTTTTTGACATGGGCATCGCCGAGGCCAACATGACCGGCGTGGCCGCCGGTATGGCCACCTGCGGCTTCAAGCCCTTCATCAACACCTTCGCCATGTTCGCCGCCGGCCGTTCCTGGGAGCAGGTGCGCAACTCC
>JAEDJR010000056.1 GCA_016296235.1 Oscillospiraceae bacterium | reverse complement strand
GGTTGATGCCGTGATCCAGGTAGGTCTGCAGCTGCTCCTTGATGCCTTCCTTGGTGTTGCCGATGCAGGTGAAGTGGGTCACAGGGGTGCACTTGCCGTCCTTCTGGATCTTATCCAGAACCTCCAGGTTCTTGCCAACGTTGGTGCCGCCCGCGCCGTAGGTGCAGGAGATGTAGTCGGGATGCAGGGTGTACAGCTGCTCCAGAACGCCGCCCTCACCGCAGAGCTTCTCCATGCCGACGTCGGTCTTGGGGGGGAACACTTCAAAAGAGAATGCCGCACGCTTTTCAAAAATTTCAGATACTCGCATTGTTGATTACCTCAAATACAAAGATTTTTCTCTCCGGCAGGCCGCCGGAACCGGGCAGCGCCGCGGTGTGGCTTCCACCGGGCTGCCAAATGTTCACATACAATTTAATATGAAAAACGCTTTCTGTCAATGGTTTTTCCATTATTTTGTTGGAAAAATTCTTCGCATCTTACTACACACTGTAGAAAAAACACAATTCCACAAGACCAGACGCGGCATTCCGTCAAAACCACATCTCCAGACAATTGCGCATTCTTGACAGAAGCGCCCGGAGCCCTGCAGCCTATGGCGTACGGATTACCGCGTCGCTTCGCGACCCGCAATCGACACGCATGTATGAACGTGCTTTTGTAGGGCACGACCACTGGGCGTGCCGTTTGCAGGCAGCTGCATTCCTTTGCCAACTGCCAAACGGCGCGCCGGGTCGTCGCGCCCTACAGGCTTCCGCTGTTTCTCAGCAAAACGAATCCTGTCGTATTCCCCATTGGCACAACAGGCTCAATCCAGATCCCGGTAGGGATACAGCCGCTTCCAGGTTTTTGCATCGGCGTCATACTGGACGGAGCTGCGGTGCTGCGCCAGGAAGTTGACAATATCATACACGTCCACCCAGATTTCGCTGCTGCACTCCTTCTGGCTTTCGTCAAACACCAATTGGAGACCGAAATGCAGGTGCACCACCTCGATGTTGTTGACGTTTTCCCGGGTGGAATAGCCGGTGCGGCCCATAAAGCCGATGACATCGCCGGCCTGCACCGTGTCTCCCACCTCCAGTCCCGGTGCGAAGGGCGTATCCTTCCGCAGATGGGCATAGTAGTAATACCGCAGCCGGTCGTGGGAGCGGATTCCAATCCGCCAGCCGCCGTACTGGTTCCAGCCCATGGCCTCCACCGTGCCGCCCTCCACCGCCACAATGGGCGTTCCCAGGCTGCCCATCAAGTCGTTGCCCAAATGCTTCCGCCGGAAGCCATAGCTGCGGCCGGCGCCGAAGTCGTCATAGTGATTGTACCAGTAGCCCGCCGCGATGGGAGAAAAGGCCTTGACGCCGTAGGCGGGCTTCCACTCCCCTTCCGGGGTCTGAATCTCATAGCTTCCCACCAGCCCCCGGAGCACCGCACCGTAGGCCTCCCGGTAGTATTGATAATACCGGTACTGGTTTCCCAGGAATTCCTTCGGCGACCGGTCGGAGGCCAATTCCTTTGCCGCCCGATCCACGGCAGAGACCGGGAATCGCCCGCTGCCCGTCCGTGTGGCGGCCAGGGCCAGCTGGTCGATCCAGTTCACCACCCGATCCTGCTCCCGGTACTGCTGCTCCAGCTGCAGCGCCCGCTCCATGGCAGCGCAGGAGACGTCAAACTCCACCCATTTGATGTAGTCCTCCGCCGCCTGGGCCGGGAGCATCAGCAGCCCGGCTGTCATAACAAGTAAAAATATTCTCCGCTTCACACACCAACACCCCTTTCGGTTTAGTGTGTCAAGCGGAGAATATAATACTCTGGAAATTATTGCAGCAGCAATGCGTAGGACACGTTCTCGCTTCCGTATTGCGCCGGCCGGAACAGCTCCACACCATAGAGCCGGCTCAGCTCCGCCGCTGCGCCAGATCCCTCCAGGCAATACAGCAGCAGGCCGTTCTCCAGGGTTTCACAGGGGCACAGCTCCATTTCCGGCAAGAGCTCCCCGGTCACTGCCACGTCGGCCCCTCGCAGATCGGCCAGTGTCTGAGGGTCACAGGACACTAAATCGTTGCTCATAGAGGCGCCCGCATTGGGTTCGGCGGTAAACAGCATGGCTTCATCCGTATCCGGCTGCTCCATGGCACTCTCAATGGACACAGAATCCATAGCTGCCTGCACGTTCGGCGCCGTTTCTGCGGCCGGTTCCGGTGCGGCAGCCGCTTCCTCCGTCACCATCGTCCGGAATGCGGCGGCCTGGGGCGCTGCGGTCCCGTTGCTCTGCCCCGCAGAGCGCAGCGCTGTGGTACCGACCACCACGGTCAGCGCAGCCGCCACCGCCAGTCCCGCCCACACGGAGCGGCGCTTTTTCTTCCCGGCCGCCTCCTGCCGGACGGCGTTCATCACACCGTCCCGGAAATCCGCCGGCGGTTCCGCTTCCAAAGACAGCAGGCCCGCGTCCGCCGCCTCAAACACAGCCAGCAGCTGCCGGCAGTCCGGACAAGCCTGCAAGTGGGTTTGGAGCTGCGCCTCTTCCTCTGCCGTATTCTCATGATCCAGATGCCCGCTGAGCAGCACCAGCGCTTCCTCACAATTCATGACGCATCCCCCCTTCTGTGGTATTGGACGAATGGGAATACAAATTGTTCCCACTTTGTAACAGGATTTTCTTCAATTTGTTTCTGGCCCGGGCCAGGCGGGATTTGACCGTGCCGACCTTCAGATCCATGATCGACGCGATTTCCTCATAGGGCAAGTCCTCCACCACCCGCAGGGTCAGGATCAGGCGGAAGTCGTCCTCCAGCTGCTCCATGGCGGCGGCCACCGCCCGGCGCTGCTCGTCATAGAGCACCTGCTCCTCCGGCAAGGGTGCGGGATCCGCCAGCTCCACCTCCACGGCGCTCTCCTGGTCGTCCTCCACCGTCAGGGACACCGTCTGATGCCGCTTCTGCCGCCGCAAAAAATCAATGCAGACATTGCTGGTCAGCCGGTAGAGCCAGGTGGAAAAGGCCGCTTCGAATTTATAGAACCGCAGACCCCGCCAGGCTTTGAGGAAGGCCTCCTGGGCAAGATCCCGGGCATCCTCCGGATTTCCCGTCATCCGCAGGCACAGGTTGTAGACCGGCTTTTCATAGGCCGTCACCAGCTGGCCGAAGGCCTCCTGGTCGCCGTCCAGAACCTGCCGGATCAGATCTTTTTCCTCTGTCATCTTGTCACCTCAGGTCGCGTTTGATTCCTGCCGCAATCCTGTAAATATCCTCCATGGACTGGATGGCGGAGATTTGTTCCTTATAATAACCGCTGTGGGCCACGCCCCGCAGGTACCAGGCGAAGTGCTTTCTGGCCTCCAGGCAGGCGATGTGCTCGCCCTTGTCCGCTCTGGCCAGCTCGAACTGCTCCACGGCCGTATCCACCCGATGGGCCAAAGGCGGCAGCTCCGGCACCGGCTCCCCTGCCAGGGCTGCGCAGACCTGCCGGAACACCCAGGGATTGCCGAAGGCGCTGCGGCCGATCATCACCAGATTCGCTCCGGTGCGCCGCAGGCAGCTCACCGCCTCGTTGGGGCCGAAGATATCGCCGTTGGCAATGACCGGAACGGAAACGGCCTCCTTGACGGCACGGATGGTATCCCAATCCGCCCGGCCGGAATACAGCATGGATTTGGTTCGTCCATGGACGGCAATGGCCGCTGCGCCGTTGTCCTGAAGAACCTTGGCCAGCTCCACCACATTGACGCTGCCACGGTCCCAGCCCAGGCGGGTCTTGACCGTCACCGGCACATCCACGGCGTCAACCACAGCCCGGACAATCCGCCCGGCCAGAGCCGGATCCTTCATCAGAGCGCTGCCGTCGCCGTTGTTGACGATTTTGGGCATGGGGCAGCCCATATTGAGATCGAGAAAATCGCAGCCGGAGTGGGCCAGGGCCAGTTTTGCTCCCTGGGCCATGATCTCCGGATCGTTGCCGAAAATCTGTGCCCCGCACAGGCCCACCGGCGTTTTTTTCAAAAGACCGATGCTTTTTTTATCCTGATAGACCAGCGCCCGGGAGGACACCATCTCCGTCACCGTCACCGCCGCACCCATCCGGGCGCAGATGGTTCGGAAGGCCAGGTCCGTGACGCCGGCCATGGGCGCCAGCACCGTCAGGCCGCCGGTCTCTAAGGTTCCAATTCGCAAGGGGATCACCTCGTTTCACCCGATTGTATCATAAAAATCCATTTGACACAACCGGATTCATAGTTTGCGGTTTTTTTCGCATACTAAGCGCAAAGGAGCGATGAATATGGGAATTCTCCACCGGGGCCGGCAGAGCTTCGTGTTTGACCAGCATCCCGCTATCCTGGCCTCCAGCGCCATTGCCGGGAAAAAGGAACAGGAGGGGCCGCTGAAGGCCTATTTTGATGAGACCAACACCGATACCAAGTGGGGCCAGTCCTCCTGGGAAAAGGCGGAAAGCAAAATGCAGGAGCTGGCCCTGGAAACCGCCAGGAAAAAAGCCGGCGTTCACAATCAGGATCTGGATGCGCTGTTCGCGGGCGATCTGCTGAACCAGTGCATCAGCTCCAGCTTCGCCATCCGGGATTCTGGCGTGCCGTTTCTGGGATTGTACGGCGCCTGTTCCACCATGGCCGAAGGCCTGTGTCTGGCGGGTATGGCAGTCAACGGCGGCTATGCCCGGATCGCTGCCGCCGTCAGCTCTTCCCACTTTGCCTCGGCGGAGCGGCAGTACCGCTATCCCCTGGGCTACGGCGGGCAGCGGACGCCCACCGCCCAATGGACCGTCACCGGGGCCGGCTGCATTCTGCTGGGCCGCCGGGAGCAGGGGCCCTTCCTCAACGCCGCCACCGTGGGCGCCGTGGTGGACTACGGCATCAAGGACGCCAACAACATGGGCGCGGCCATGGCCCCGGCGGCCTACGAGACCCTGCGGGCCCATTTTGACGATCTGCAGCTGTCTCCCTCGGACTACGATCTCATTGTCACCGGCGATCTGGGCAGCGTGGGCAAGGAAATTATCCTGGATCTGTTCCGCCGGGACGGCGTGGGCATCGGCGGGGTATACAACGACTGCGGCGTGATGATTTTTGATCTGGAAAAGCAGGACGTCCACGCCGGAGGCTCCGGCTGCGGCTGCGGCAGCGTGGTGCTGTGCGGCTATCTTCTGCGGCAGATGGAGAAGAAAAAGCTGCGCAACGTGCTCTTCTGCGGCACCGGCGCGCTGATGTCTCCCCTGTCCACCCAGCAGGGCGAGAGTATTCCTGCGGTCTGCCACGCCGTTTCCATCGGTACGGAAAGGAGGTAGCCATGGACTATCTGAAAGCATTTCTCCTGGGCGGCGCCTTATGCGTCATCGGGCAAATTCTCATTGACAAAACCAAGCTGACCCCGGCCCGGATTCTGGTTTTGTATGTGGTGGCCGGCGTGGTGCTGGGGGCTGTGGGCCTTTATCAGCCCCTGGTGGACTGGGGCGGCGCCGGCGCCACGGTGCCTCTGACCGGCTTCGGCAACACCCTGGCAAAAGGCGTAAAGGAGGCCGTCCGGGAGGACGGCATTCTGGGCGCGGTCACAGGCGGCCTCAAGGCCACGGCCGGCGGTATTACGGCAGCCGTGTTCTTCGGCCTGCTGGCGGCGCTGCTCTTCAAACCCAAGGACAAATCCTGAATGAAATCCGCCCGATGGGCCATACTAACCACGCGGTACCACAATCCACAATCAGGAGGATACGCTCATGAATTTCAATCAGAATCAGAACCAGCAGCAGAATCAGAACCGCAATCAGAACCAGAACAATCAGCAGAACCAGAACCGCAATCAGAACCAGCAGAATCAGCAGAACAACCAGCAGAACCAGAACCGCAAGTAAGCGCAAAATATGTGCGCAGCAAAACTCAGGTTTTGCTGCGCACATGCTTTATGACACGGTTTCCGATACATCCCCATCCACGAACTCCAGCAAGTCCCCCGGCTGGCAGTCCAGAGCCTTGCAGAGCTTATCCAGGGTCTCCAGGCGCAGAGCCCTGGCCCTGCCGTTTTTCAAAATGGAGAGGTTTGCCAGGGTGATGCCCACCTTCTCCGCCAGCTCCGTGACGGACATTTTCCGCCGGGCCAGCATGACATCAATGCGCATGACGATCATGGCAGCCACCTCAGATGGTCAGGTCGGCGTCCGACTGCAGGCGGGCCGACTTATAGATCAGATGGGACAGGGCCGCGGCACAGACGGCGATGGCCACACCCAACAGATCCGGCAGCAGTGCCAGCAGGAACACGCCGGGATGGCTCATATTCAGAACCAGCAGCAGGGTGTTGCCGCAGAAAAACAGCAGCACATCCCCAAAGGCCAGATTGGAAATCGTCCGCATCCGCCGGGCGTTTTCCTCACAGAAGGAGCGGTCCCGGCCAATATCGGCGGCAATCTTCCATCCGAACACCATGGCCGCATAGCAGGGCACGGCCACCAGGAGCATCAGGGTCATCCAGGGCCAGAAGCAGTGGGCTTTCTCGGGATTCTGCACCGCAAGCTCCGTGCCATAGATGGGAATGACAACGCCAAACACCAGAATGCCAACGACGGCCAGACAGACAATTGCTCCCTTGAGCCAGTTGGACAGGGATTTTTGCTTCATACCAATACCTCCCAGATCGTTCTGGGTTCAGTATAGCAGGTTGATTATCGAATGTCAACTATTATTTATCGATTTACGATAAATCAGGCGTTCGCATTGAGCCATTGCTCCATCTCACTGCGGCCTTCCGGGCTCAGAGGAAAGACCCGCTCTCCTTCAATTTCGCTCTTCTCATAGCAGAAAGGCCCATGCCAGAACTC
The DNA here is from genome assembly GCA_016296235.1 of Oscillospiraceae bacterium. Taxonomy (GTDB): domain Bacteria; phylum Bacillota; class Clostridia; order Oscillospirales; family Oscillospiraceae; genus Avoscillospira. The sequence continues at coordinate 4,410 of JAEDJR010000056.1, read as the reverse complement.
CGCCTTCATGCTGCTCTCCGCCATATTGACCTCCTTGGGCGTGGCCATGACGATGGACGGCGTAATCTTATATCGCAGGGCGCCCCAGCTTCCGGTGAAGATATTGTTGTTCTCAAAGGTATGCAGGGTCGGGATAAATAACGGTTCCATCTGCCTTCCTCCTTTGTACCTATCATACAGGATTTGACCGGATTTCGCAATGCCGTAATCTGCATTGGACGGGCTTCGGCCCTTGACTTCATTCATGCAACGTGGTATAGTTTTATGGAATTTTGTCAAAGAGGGATTCAATATGTCAAAACGTACCACGGGAAATCTGATGCTGTTGTTGGGCGCCATGATCTGGGGCGCCGCTTTTGTTGCGCAGTCGGTCGGCATGGAATATGTGGAGCCCTTTACGTTCCAGGCCTGCCGGTGCCTTTTGGGCAGTCTCGTGCTGCTGCCGGTCATCGCCGTGCTGGATCGCCGGGGCAACGAGAAAAAGCCCGCCTCCCCTGCCGGTCGGAAGTTTCTGCTGCTGTCCGGCCTTGGCTGCGGCGTGCTGCTGTTTGCCGCCTGCTCCCTGCAGCAGCTGGGCCTGCTCTACACCACCGCCGGAAAATCCGGGTTCATCACGTCGCTGTACATCATTCTGGTGCCCATTGCGGGGCTGCTGTTCCACCGGAAGGTCAAGCCCTGGATCTGGGGCAGCGTGGCCCTGGCGGTGGCCGGCCTGTATCTGCTCTGCGGCAGCCGGGATTTCACCATCGGCAAAGGAGAACTGCTGACCCTCGGCTGCGCCGTGGCCTTCACCTTCCACATTCTGCTCATCGACCGGGTCAGCCCCCAGGTGGACGGCGTGCGGCTGAGCTGCATCCAGTTCTTTGTCTGCGGCGTCATCTCCCTGGTGTTCATGGCCTGCCTGGAGGAGCCCCACTGGGATGCCATTCTCCAGTGCTGGCTGCCCATCGGCTACGCGGGCATTTTGTCCTCCGGCGTGGCCTACACCTTTCAGATCATCGGTCAGGCCCACACGGAGCCCACGGTGGCTTCCCTGCTCATGAGCCTGGAATCCGTATTCGCCGTGATTTTTGGCTGGCTGCTGCTGCACCAGGCCCTCAGCGGCCCGGAGCTTCTGGGCTGCGCCCTGGTATTCACCGGCGTTATTCTGGCCCAGCTTCCGGGCAAACAGCAGCCGGCAACCTGATCCGCAATCCAAAACCGACACGCCCCGCCGGAAATCATCCGGCGGGGCGTGTTTTCCTGACCGGCTGCTGAACCGCTCCTGTCAGTTCATCAGCCCTTTTTCTCCCGAAGATTGATGTGGCGCGGATAGCTTACGTCTCCGTAGTCTTTATCCTTCCGGGTCTGTCCAAGCTTTTCCACCTGCCCAAGGGCTACCAGACGGTTGTAGATTTTGATCCATGCGCAGTCGTTTTCGGGATTGACCTCGCACTTGCCGTTTCTCTGGCCGCCGCACGGGCCGTTGACCAGGCTCTTGGCGCATTGCGTCACAGGACAGATGCCGCCCGTGGAGCCGAGCACGCAGTCGCCGCACATCCGGCAGTACTCGTTGAACATACCCACACGCTCCACCTGCCCCAGGAACATGGTGTTGTTCGCGGGATAGACGGGAAGGAGCAGATTATCCGCCACGGTCTGCGTTCCGTCGCCGCAGGCCAGGCAAACAACGGCCTGCGCACCGGAGTCCCGCAAAGCCTTGGTGTCCTTTTTGACCAGCAGCTTGTGGCAGCACTCACCGGGAAGAGCGGTGCCAACCACCTCCATGCCATGCGCCTCCAGAAGGGTTTTCATGGCCTGAATCTCCGGTTCTCCGCCGGTCTGGCAGGCAGAAGCGCAGCTGCCGCAGCCGACGATGGCAACTTTCGTGACGCCCTCCAGCATGGCGAGCAGCTCTTCAATGGGCTTTTTCTGGGTAATAATCATTGCTTCTTCTCCTTGCTCGTTCTTCGGTTGCGGGACAGCCTCATCGGAGACTGTCCCGATCCCTGTTGGCGTGATCGCCGCCGGATCAAGCCTTTACCCAGCGCACAACGGGTGTTCTGGTGGCACGGACCTCATCGGGACGGCCAATCTGCGCGTTGTGAGGCGCATGGTGCATATACTCCGGATCCTGATGCGCCAGTTCGAAGAGCTGACGGAATACATCCGCCGCCCAATCGAGGGTTTCGCGGCTTTCGGTCTCGGTCGGCTCCAGCATCAGAGCCTCGTGGACGATCAGGGGGAAGTACATCGTGGGCGGATGCATGCCATAGTCAATGAGGGTTTTGGCAACGTCCAGGGCGGACACGCCGGTCTGCTTCTTGAACTCGCTCAGATCCAGGACAAATTCGTGCATGCAGATGCGGTCGAAGGCGGGAACAAATGTGCCCTTGATCTTCTGCATCAGATAGTTGGCATTCAGAACGGCATTCTGCGCCGCCTCGGGGATGCCTTCACGGCCCAGTGTCATGATGTAAGTCAAGGCGCGAAGCACAACCAGGAAGTTGCCCGCAAAGGCGCGAACCTGAATATGTCCCTCGCCGTCCATCAGGGCAGACTTGGGCAGGAACTGTGCCAGATGGGCCTTGCAGCCCACTGCTCCTGCGCCGGGGCCGCCGCCGCCGTGGGGCGTGGCAAAGGTCTTGTGCAGGTTGGAGTGGATGCAGTCGAAGCCCATGTCGCCGGGACGAACCACGCCCATAACGGCGTTGAGGTTGGCGCCGTCGTAGTAGCACAGGCCGCCGGCCTCGTGCACCAGACGGGTGATCTCAAGGATGTTCTCATCGAAGATGCCGACGGTGTTGGGGTTCGTGAGCATCAGGCCCGCGGTGTCGTCGCCCAGGACGGCCTTCAGCGCGTCCAGATCAACACAGCCGTTGGGCGCCGAGGGGATGTTCACCACATCGTAGCCGCACATGTGCGCCGTGGCGGGATTGGTGCCGTGGGCGGAATCGGGAACGATGATCTTGGTACGCTTGGTGTCGCCCCGGGAAATGTGGTACTGCTTTATGAGCAGCACACCGGTAAATTCGCCATGGGCGCCTGCTGCGGGCTGGAAGGTGCATTTGTCCATGCCGAACACTTCGCACAGGTACTTTTCAGCGGTATCGATCACTTCACGGCAGCCCTCGGCCGCACTTGCGGGTGCAAGGGGATGAATGCCGGTGAAGCCGGGCAGAGCGGCCATTTCCTCATCGATGCGGGGATTATACTTCATGGTGCACGAGCCAAGGGGGTAGAAGCCGCAGTTGACGCCGTGGACATGCTGGTTCAGCTCGGTGTAGTGGCGGGACAGGTCGGTCTCGCTCATTTCAGGCAGGGCCGGAGCGCCGGCACGCCGCAGACCGGCGGGCAGTTCGACGGTTTCCACATCGCAGGCGGGCAGAAGCGTCATCTTGCGGCCGGGAATGCTCTTTTCAAAAATCAGCTTCATTTCGTGCACACCTCCTTCACGATGGCGATGGCTCTGTCGAGGTCAGCCTTGGATGCCTTTTCGGTGGCGCACCACAGAACGCCGCCCTCCACGGGCAGACCGCCCAGGATTCCGGCGTCTTCCAGCGCCTTCAGCGCCTCATCGGCCTTGGGCATTTCCACAACGAATTCATGGAAATACGCGCCGTCATATTTCATGGAAATGCCGGGGATACTGCACAGGCCCTTGGCCAGATAGTGGGCCTTGGACATGGACTGGGTGGCGGCCTCGGCCATACCGTCGGGTCCCATGGCCGCCATATACACGCTGGCAGTCAGCGCACAGAGGGCTTCGTTGGAGCAGATATTGCTGCTGGCCTTCTCGCGGCGGATGTGCTGTTCCCGGGCCTGGAGCGCCAGGACATAGGCCGTCTGGCCCTTGTCGTCCACGGTCTGGCCCACAATGCGGCCGGGCAGCTTGCGCATATGCTTGGTGGTTGTGGCCATAAAGCCCAGGTACGGGCCGCCGTAGCCCAGGGGCAGGCCCAGAGGCTGCGCCTCGCCCACGGCCACATCTGCACCGCATTCCGCCGGCGTCTTCATGATGGCCAGGGCAATGGGATTGCAGCCCATGACGAACATGGCGCCTGCGGCATGGGCCGCCTGGCCGATGGCTTCCGCGTCCTCAAAGAGGCCGTTGAAGTTGGGCTGCTGGATATACACGGAGGCCACGTCGTCGGTCAGCAGCTGCTTCAGGGCTTCCAGATCGGTTTTTCCGTCTTTTGCGGGCACCACGCGCAGCTCATCGTTGGTGCCGAAGCAATAGGTGCGCACGGTGTTGATGGTATCGGGATGGGCCGCGGCGGAGATCAGCGTCACGCGGCGCTTCCGGTCTCGGCACATGGCGGCAGCCTCAGCTGCTGCCGTGGCGCCGTCGTAGACAGAGGCGTTGCTCACGTCCATGCCGGTCAGCTCGCAGATCATGGTCTGGTATTCAAAAATGGACTGCAGAATACC
>JAEDJR010000055.1 GCA_016296235.1 Oscillospiraceae bacterium | reverse complement strand
GCCTGTCGAAGAACTCGAAGCAGGCTCCCGTGATTGAAAGAACGCGTTCCGCCTGCCCAATGCAGGGCTTTGGCAGGCTATCCGGACAGATCCGCTGCAGGGCGGCGGATCTGTCCGGCGCATTTACTTGTCGGTTTGTCTGATATTCCGGAAAATTACTTCTGAGCGGCGTTCCAGGCATCGATCTGAGCCTGGCACTCGGCGACGATCTTGTCCACGCCGTTGGCCTTCAGCTTTGCGATCATCTCATCCAGAGCGGCGTCAACCTCTTCCTGAGAGTTGTAGTGGCCGGTTGTCAGGGCGCTGAACTCCTGAACCACGTTGGTGCAGGCAGCAATCTCGTTCTGGATGTTGTCGGTGTTGAGGACGAAGCCCATGTGGGCAGCCAGCTTGGCGCTGTTGTTGCACTCGATCATCTTGTCGAACACGATGCCATCGGGGCCGCCGACATCTTCGGGAGTCCGGGTGATGGTCAGGTTGCCGAAGTCGTTGCCGTACCAGTAGTAGAAGGCGCGGTTGCTGGGATCCTCGTTGGCGGTGCCCTTGAAGGTCATGTTGCCGTTTTCATCGGTGGTCCAGTGCTCACCTTCCACACCGAAGCGGATCAGGGTGGCGACATAGGGATCGGTGTTGAACAGCTCAATCACCATCATGGCGCGCTCGGGATCGGCGCAGTTGGCGGAGATGGCGGTTGCAGCAGAGGTGTAGTTGTCGGCATCGGTGTAGATGTTATCGAACACCTTCAGCTTGGTGGTGATGCTTTCGGAGAAGATGTGCTCATCAACCCAGGTGAAGCCCCAGGCCAGGTGCATCAGAGTGGCAGGCTCGGCATACAGGTTGCTGTACTCGGAGTAGTCATACGCATAGACGCCGGCTTCCAGCAGACGCTGCTGCATTCTGCAGAACTCTCTGAACTCATCAGTCTCGTACAGGTTGACGACGGTGTCGCAGTCATAGCCCGCCAGCTCTTCCATACCGGGAACGTTGCAGACGGAGAACAGGTTGCCGCCGATGGTCTCCACGTTGAAGAAGTAGGGGCAGACGATGGGAATGTTGGAAACCAGGGGGATGCCTTCCCATTCAGGATGCAGCTCGTTGCGGATTTCCATGAACTTCAGCAGGTCTTCGCCGGCGTCACGGCCGTTCTGCCAGCCGGTGTTGTCCATATCGATGCCCATCTCATCGGCCAGATCGGCGTTGTAGAGATAGCCCATGATGTAGCAGTTGTCCTTCAGGGTGGGGACGCAGTAGATGTTGCCGTCGATCTTGAGGGAATCCCACACATCCTCGCTGAACAGGCCCTTGGTGCCGGCACCGTACTGATCCAGCAGATCGTTCAGGGGGTAGTAAGCACCCTGCTGTGCGTAGGAGTTGTAGGGGATCTGGCTCAGAACGCGGACCATGCCCAGATCTTCGCCGGACTGCAGCATGGTGGGCATCTTCTCCAGGTAGTCAGCGCCGAAGTAGCGCAGGTTCAGCTTGCAGTTGAGCTTCTCCAGCAGGTACTCGTTGAGCACTTCCAGAACTCTCTGGCTGCCAGGCATCTCGCCGGCGGCGGTGTACCAATCCAGTTCCACATAGGGCAGCCCGCTGTCGGTTTCTTCGGCAGGCTGTTCTTCCGCGGGGGCCTCGGTCTCAGGCTGAGCCGTTTCAACCTTCTCCGGCTCAGCGGGGGTCTCTTCCTTCTTGGCGCCGCAGCCGGTGAAGACGCCAACTGCCAGTGCGGCGATGCACAGCAGTGCAATGAGTCTCTTCTTCATCTTGTTTCCTCCTTAGACTTTTGGTTTTTTATCACAATCCATGAAACCATGGAACATGATTACTCTTTGATGCTGCCAATGGTCATGCCGTTGACAAAATAACGCTGGAAAAAGGGATAGGCGATCAGCACCGGGGCAATGGCAATCACCGTACAGGCCATGCGGAGGTTGGTGCCGGGGAGGGACTTCAAAAGCTGCATACCGTCGGCGGTACCGGCCATTTTGGAGTTCGTTTTCAGGAAATCCACGGAGTTCTGCAGCTTGGTCAGCAGCGTCTGGAGCGGAACCAGCTTCGGGTTGTCAATATACAGCATACCCGTAAACCAATCGTTCCATTTGGCCACAAAGGTGAACAGGCCAACCGTGGCAATGCCCGCCTTGGACAGGGGGACGACGATCCGGAAAAAGATGGTGAAATGTCCCGCTCCGTCAATCTTTGCGGCTTCAAACAGGCCTTCCGGAATGGCGGTTTTGACAAAGGTGCGCAGAATGATGACCATATTCGCACTGACGAGGCCCGGCAGGATCAAGATCCAGATGCTGTCCTGCAGATGATAGTACCGCACGTTCAGGATGTAGGACGGAACCAGACCGCCGCTGAACAGCATGGTGAAGAACAGGAACCAGGTCAGCTGCTTCCGCAGGGGGAAGTCTCTCAGGGCGATCACATACGCAAACATCAGCATGACAATCAGGCCCAGAAGGGTGCCCAGAACGGAGTAGATGATAGTGATCTCATAGGAGGCCAGCAACTGGTCGCCCATTTTGAACAGGTACCGATAGCCCTCCAGGGACCATTCGATGGGGAAGAAGGTGTATCCCACTTTGCTGATACTGGCGGAGCTGGAAAAGGACACGGCCAGCATCAGAGCCAGGGGGATCAGCATCGTCAGTGCAACCAGCGTCAGCAGAATGTTGAAGACCACATTCCAGCGCTTGCTGATACTGTTCAGTGTGTTTGTGTTTCTGTTCACTGTTTCTTCCTCGCTTCCATCAGAACATGGCGCTGTCCGGATCAACCTTCGTGACCACCCTGTTCGCCACCATAATTGCAACAAAACCGACCACCGACTGATACAGACCCGCTGCGGCGGTCATGCCGACATTGCCGCTGTTGGTCAGGCCCCTGTAGATGTAGGTGTCTATGACGTCCGTGACGGAATACAGCGCGCCGGTGTTCTTTGTCACTGTGTAGAACAGGCCGAAGTCGCCGCGGAAAATATTGCCGACGGACATAATCAGCGTAATCGCGATAATCATCCGCAGATGCGGGATGGTGATGTAGAGAGCCTGCTGGAGGCGGGTCGCACCATCGAGGACGGCCGCCTCGTAATAGTCGTTGGGAATGCCCGAAATCACCGCGATAAACAAAACCGCCTGATAGCCGACGTTTTTCCATGCGTTGATAAAGACCAGCAGGAACGGCCAGATTTTCTTCACCTTGTACCAGTCGGTTTTTCCGCTCTCTCCCATCAGCTGCAGGATCTTGTTGACAAAGCCGTTGTTGTAATCCAGAAATGCGGTGAGCAGAATGGAGACGACCGCCCAGGACAGGAAATAGGGCATCATGTAGATGGTCTGATAGGTCTTGCCCACGCGCTTGGAGCGGATTTCATTCAAAAGCAGCGCAATCAGGACGGACAGCAGCAGGTTCAGCGCAATAAAGACAACGTTGTACAAAACCGTATTTCTGGTGATGATAAAGGCGTCCGTCGTGGTAAACAGATATTCAAAGTTCTTCAAACCCACGAATTGCGAGCCAAAAATGCCGTCCTTGACGTTGTATTTCTCAAAGGCCAGCACCAGGCCGGACATGGGCAGATAGCAGAACATAATCAGCCACAGAATGGTCGGAAGTGCCATGATATAAAGGGGTATGTCCTTTTTCCGGAACAGCCTCACCTTTTTCTTTTTCGCGCTCATAACAAATCGCCCCTCTATGCTGTAGTTTTTTTCAACATTTTCCTTAAATGTATACCTTTTTGCGGAAATTTTGAATAGAATATTTTTTCTTAAAAATGTGTAATAATTTTATACCGCAAACCCGCAAGACGCATCAACGACGACCGCACTGCGGCTCCCCTATTGCAGGGGAGCTGTCAACGAAGCTGACTAAGGGGCCCGCAAGGGAGCGCCGCCAGTGGCGGAGTCAAGCGACCGCAGCGGTTGGGCAGGCACTTGCCTTTGCACAAACGAAGTGCAGGGCAAAGGCTTAGTGCCAACCCGGGGTCAAACTACCATGCTTCACATGCAATTGCTATGATCCTTGGTAGTTTGACACCCCTCCGCTTCGCTGGCGCTCAGCACCTCCCCTATTGTAGGGGAGGCATTGGGTGCAGCCTGCGTTTGTGAAACTTTGATTGTTTTGGGCTTACTTCACAAAGAAGCGATAGAGGAAGGTCACCATCTGGCCGCGCAGGCAGTTGTCCGCGGGGCTGAACGTGGTGTCGCTGGTGCCCTTGGTGATGCCGCTGGTGTAGGCCCAGGCCGCGGCATTACTGAAGAAGTCGGTGTCCTTCACATCGGTGAAGCTGTGGCTGAAACCGGCGGCGTCATCCTTCACGCCGGCCATACGGGCCAGGAAGGTGACCATCTGGCCGCGGGTGACGTTGGCGTCGGGGCTGAAGGTCGTATCGCTGGTGCCCCTGGTGATGCCCGCTTCGGCAGCCCACAGGACGGCCTTGTAGTAGTAGCTGTCGGGATCCACATCCGTGAAGTCACAGGAGGTGCTCTTCGGCTCCGGAGACCCGGCGGCGCGCCACAGGAAGGTCACCATCTGCCCACGGGTGGTGGCAGCGTTGGGGCTGAAGTGGGTGCTGTCCGTGCCGGAGGTGATGCCGTTCTTCGCGGCCCAGATCACGGCATCGTAGAAGTAGTCGCCCTGGTTCACGTCGCAGAAGGGATTCTCATTTTTGTTCTCATCCCTGCCGGCCGTTCCGCTGCCGGGCACATGACCGGTGCCGGTGGCGGGCAGCGTCTGACCCTTTTCGACAGTCCGGCCGCAGTCGGTACAGACAGTATCGCCGCTGTAACCAGGCTTGGAGACGGTTGGCGCCTGGTAGCCCTGCGTTTCGGTGTGGACATGGTTGCCCGGGTCAATGGGGGCCGTTACAGTCTCCAGTTCCTCTGCGGCAGCTTCATCGGCGTAGTTCTTGCCGCAGCATTCGCAGTGCCAGTGCTCCACCGTGCCGGTCTCCATGCAGGTGGCGGTCACGGCGTCCACATGGACCAGCTTGTGAACCACGGTGACCACGCATTCGGCGGTCTTGCCGTTGGCAGTGGCGACGGTGATGGTGGCGGTACCGGCGGCCACGGCGGTGACCTTGCCGGTCTCGTCCACAGCGGCAACGGTGGTGTCGCCGGAGGTCCAGGTCAGGGTCTTGTCGGTGGCATCCTCGGGGCGGATCTCAGCGGTCAGCTGGCCGGTGGCGCCCTCCTCCAGGGTCATGTTGTCCGCACTGATCGTGATGCTTTCCGGAAGCACCTCATTGGCGGGCTGTGCCACGTTGAAATTGTCAAAGCTGTTCTGGGAGGTGTAGGAGCACAGGGCCAGATAGCCGCCGGCGTAGTCCTCTGCCTGGGCAACGATCACAGGTGCGCTGCCGCTGCCGGCATACACGCTGATCTCGCCGTCCTTGACAACGATGCGGAGCGTCAGGGCGTCACCGGCTGCACCTGCAACGGACGCCTGGCCCTGCAGGACGATGTTGCCATAGGCATCGGCGTTGGCCTTCCAAAGGACCAGGTCAACCAGGCCGGTGTCGGCATTGTGGGCAACGGTCACAAAATAGCCGCCGTCCCAGATTCTGGCATTCCAGTTTTCTCTGCCGAAGGCAACGCTGGACCAGCCCACCTTGGAATCCGGCATCGTCAGATCCACGGAGAGATCCATATCATGGTAGGCGCGGTTCTTCAGAGCGACCTGCTCCGGGTCGGAACCGACGGTACCGACGGCGGTCAGGGTGCCATCGGCGATGGTAAAGCTGCCCATGGTGTCGTTTACGTTGATCCAGTTGTTCGTGTCTTCGTCAAAGGCATCCGCGTAAGGCTCATCCCAGACGGTCTTGCCCACCGGGCTCGGCTTTCCGATGCGGAAGTTGTCGAAGCTGTTCTGAGACATGTAGGAGCAGAGGGTCAGATAGCCGCCGGCATAGTCCTCTGCCTTGGCGGTGATCAGAGGCGTGCTGCCGCTGCCGGTATAGACGCTGATCTCGCCGTCGTTCACAACAATGCGGAGCGTCAGGACGCCGGAGACCGCATCGGCTGTGGATGCCTGGCCCATGGCGGCGATGCCGCCGCTGGCATCCGCGTTGGCCTTCCAAAGGACGAGGTCAGCCAGGCCGGTGGAGGCGTTGTGGGAGACGGTCACAAAGTAGCCGCCGGCCCAGATCGTATCGTTCCAGTTGGCTCTGCCGAAGGAGACGCTGGACCAGCCCACGGTGGAATCGGGCATCGTGAGATCCACGGACAGATCCATATTCCGATAGGCGCGGTTCTTCAGGGCAACCTGCTCCGGATGTGCGCCATTGGAACCGGCGGCGGTCAGGGTGCCGTCGGCGATGGTGAAGCTGCCCATGGCGTCGCTGACGTTGATCCAGTTGCCGGTGTCGGCTGAGAAGTCGTCCGCATAGGGCTCGTCCCACACCAGGGGATCCTCCAGGTGCTGCACGCTGAAGTTGTCATAGAGGTTTTTCGCCGCATAGTTGCACAGCGCCACAAAGCCGCCTTCATAGTCGGAGGCATAAGCCTGCATAAATGGCGTGGTTTCTTCGCCCCGGTAGACGCTGATGTTTTTGCCGAGGACTTCCATGCGGAATTTGACGAGGGAGCTCCCGTCATAATCGAGGTCGGCCTCGGCAATAAATCCGTAGGTCGGGTTGTAGATTTTCATCTCGGCCTTGCCGGTCACGGAGTTGTACATGCCCAGCAGATAATAGCCGTCTGCCCAGACGCTGCCGTTCCAGCTGCTCCGGCCGACGCCGAAGCCTGCCCAGCCCTCATCCTTCGAGGGGATGCTCATTTCCGCGGCGATCTCCACGGAGGTGTAGGCATTCCCGCGCAGGGCGTAGGTCACGGGGTTGTTGGGATGGATGCCGTTCAGCTGAACCTTTCCGTCCTCATATGCGATACGGCCCGCAGATGCATCCACCAGCGCCCATTCGCTCTTCACGTTCTCAAAGTCATCGGAGAACGCTTCGTTCCATACGACCGGGACCTCGGGTTCTCCGATGGAGCAGGGGCCCAGATCCTGATAGGTCACATTGTCATAGGTTGCGTCCGTCCAGTCGGCGATCAGTCCGAAATAGCCGGAGGTGTAGGTGGTGTCCTCCACGGTGATCACCGGCTCCTTGCCGTAGTTGACAAAGACCTTCAGGACGCCGTCCACGATTTCCATTTCAAGATGCACGGCCTTGGTCATGGGATCTTCCTCGATCATGGCCGAAGCGATGTTGACATTCTCGCCGCCCTTGAACACCACAAGATTCTTGGTGCTGGTCAGGAACAGCAGATAGCCGCCGCTGGTCCAGAAGCCCTTGGTGCCGCTGGAATGGAAATAGGCGCCGGCCCAGTTTCCGCTGAACGCGACATCATCCAGCTTCAGATCAAAGCCGATCCGCACATTTTCGAATTTGCGCACTTTATACAGAGCGTCCGGGTCCACACCGGCGCCGGTGATTCCGGCATCCTCGTCCCGCTTTTCGACCACGCCCTTCATCTGGAGGGTGCCGTCGCTGATCTGGATGCGGCTCGGCTCCATAACCTTGGTCCATTTGCTGAGGTCGCCGCTGAAATCATCCAGCAGCTCCATGGAATCGTCCATCGTATTCCGCGCCACGGTGAACGATGTGACTTTTACGGTTCCGCCGCCGGAGCACAGGGAGACAAAGCCCTCCGCATAGCCGGTCACGTCCGCGGTCAGCACGGCGGTGCCATTGACCTTGACCTGGATGGCGTCCGCGCCCCGGTTGACCGTCACTGCGGTATCACCGGACAGCGCCGCGTCCAGAGAAGCGCTCTTCACGACGCCGTCCTTGCTCGCAAGCTGGACAGTGCCGCTCTTGCTGATCTTCACCAGACATCCGCCGTACTTGGCCACGTCGCCATAGACGGTTTCCTTCCCCAGCACGATACCGGCCCAGTAGTCCTCCTGGCTTCCGGCCGTCTGTTCCCCGTCCAGATTCAGCGTCACGTTGATTCCGGTTTCGGTGAACACACGTCCCTCCAGGCCTGCCTTGGCATCGCCGCGGAGCAGCATCGCGCCGCTGTCCACAGTGACGTCGCCTTCGATGCGCCAGTCTGCCAGGGTGTCTTCAAACTCCCGCATGTAGCTCTGGTCCTTCACGACCTCGGCGCTGACCCTGGCTTCCTCCACACCGTCGTAGGTATACTGGCGGAAATCGGAGAAGGCCGCATCGATGCTCGTACCAACCAGGCTGATATAGCCCTCGGCAATGGCGTCATCCTCAAAGGTGCACAGGATGGTCTCTTCCACGCCCTGGCTGACGACAAACTTGCTGCCGTTCATGGAGATATTCAGACGAATCTTCCCGTCGCTGTCAAAGGTCACGGGCACGCCCTCGGCGATGGTTCTCCAGTTGGGCGTCCGGAAGACCAGCATCGTCCCGTTTTTCAGGACGGCAAGGGTATAGCCGGAGACAAAGGAATTGTGACCCGGGTCTCCCTTGCGGAAGGTGATGCCCGCCCAGCCGCTGCCTTCTCCAAGCTGCAGGGTCACGGAGATCTTGCCGTTTTTGATGGTCTGATTCCGCAGGGTGGTCATGCCCAGCTCGGAGGTTGCCGCACCGTGGTAGTTGTACCGGCCGGCATCCACGGACCAGCTGGTACCGGCCACGTCATAGCGGTTCCAGGCATAGTCAAAGCCGTTTTGGAAATCATCCCGGAAGAGGGACATGGCGATGGGCTCCTCTTCCCGGCCGGCGAGCGCATCCAGCAGTGCCTTGTGGGCGTTCATGGCGGCTGCGCCGTCTTTGGTATAGGATGTCGCGCTTTCCATGACGGTGTTCACGATCCGGTTGGCTGCGTCCTGATTCTGACCGGCCAGCAGGGTCAGCAGCTCATAGTCCTCCAGACCGTCCAGCTGCGCTTCGCTGCGGACGCTGGTGAACACATCGTAGTGCTCGGCATCGGGCCGGACCAACCACTCGTCGCCGCTCTGCAGCGAATCAAAGGTGTCCTTCTTGCCCCAGAAGGTGTAGCCCCAGTGCAGATACCCCGTGGCGCCGACCTTAAAGGCATACCAGGGAATCAGTCTGGTCTTGATCAGATGGAAGGGAATGAACCGGTTCAGGTAGTCCCCCATCGGCGAGATGGCGGTGTAGTACCACAGCTCTTTCCCGGCTTCCTTCTCCGCCTGGTAGAAGTGCTGGTAGCCTTCATACACGTCCAGCACAGGGCATAGCGCCGTGGATTCCGTCATGCCCGGGGTATAGCGGACATGGGCCTCAATGCTGAGGGCCTCCGGATAGACCTCCCGGATGGCGGAATAGTACCAGTTGGAACCCTTGTTCTGAATCTCCGTGCTCGGCTCATCCACGGCAGAGGTGTAGACCTTGTCCAGGAACTGGGGATACTTCTCCTGGATATGGGCGCGCAGAGCCGTGAAGAAGACGTTGACCCATGCTCTGGCCTCGGGGTTCTCAACACCGGTATCCGGGTCCAGGAACACCGGCTTTTCCACGCTGGTCATGGCGCCGTTCTGCTCTTCCAGAACCCGGATATTGATGTTGTTGCCGGATACAACCAGTGCGGTGCCCGGCAGATAGAGGTACTGCATGGCGCCGGCGTTGACGAACAGATCCACCATTCTGTCAAACTTGTTCCAGTCAAAGAGGTACTTGCCGGCGGCCATCTTGCCGTCCGTTCCGGTCACATACTGCTGGCGCTCTGCGGCCTCAGCCTCTGTGAGCATGGTGCTGTCCTGCCGCACCAGCGCCTGGGCATCCAGGTAGATCACGTTGTTGCGGTGGATGGCAAAATCCCGGGCAAAGCTCTCCATGACCTTCCACCAGTTCTCATCGAACAGCTCCACATTGTACTGATTGAGAACGGAGTTCTGCAGCCATGCAAAACCGCTGTCCACGGAAGCAAACCAGTTGTTCATCTTAAAGGCCGATTCGTCCGTGTCGGGAATGGTCACATCGTACACGTTCACGGACACGGGGACCACGAAGGTTCCCTCATTGGCCGTCACGGTGACACTGCCGGAATAGACGCCTGGCTCCGTCCCCTTCGGCACATAGACGCGCACCCAGTAGGGCTGGGTCACATGGGCCTCCAGATCCATCGGGGCAACGGGAAGCAGGGCGTCGGTATACAGATTGCTCCCGTCCGGCGTGGGTTCCACATCACCGGATGCACTGGCCGGTGCGGAATACTCGCTGTACATCACAATGTTGGACGAAGAGATGGTTCCATCCTCTCCGCGCAAGTCCGAGGCAGCCAGGGAAAGATCGTACAATTCCGCCTCGCTGCGCACCAGAATCTGTGCTGCCTCGTATTCATTCCGGGCCGCATACAATGAAATAAACTTCTGTGCCGTCTCCGGCATCTGTGAGCTTGCAAAAGCCCGGTCCGCAGAATTTTGCACCCAGACATCCATGGCCGGCTGTGTGCCCGTATCTGCTTCGGTGGGTGCTGCGTAAACAGGCGCCGCAAACATGCCAATCGTCATCGCCACGACAAGTCCTGCACACAACAAACGCTTCAGCTTTTCTCTCATAGTTACCCTCCTCACAATTTTTGAACGTAGCAATCCGATAGGATTGTACATATATACTATATCTGTTTCTAAAATTCAAAGGTAGGGAATTATTTCTGATAAAAATGTGTAAAATTTTTAGTGGGTGGTGCGAGATCCTAGCCTATTTCATTTCACACACATGGTTCGTACAGATAAATAGTCTTTATGCCGCCCTAAAAATGCGGGCTACTTTCTCGCGATCAACAATGCAACCGGATGTTGGATGAAATGCAACTCATCAAACTGATATATCATTGTTTTTGGAGCTGTATATTCGTAAAATATAATTGCCAGCAGTTTATCCTCATTCCGGCTGATCAGCTGGAGCAACTCCTTGTACTCCTTGCCGGAAGAAGTATCATATTCCGCCGGTTCGATGTTGCCATACCAGAATTCTTCCAAAATGTTCATAACATCACCCTCCACAAAAAGTGTGTGTGATGTTAACTCCGGCGGCGGCAAATTACAAGTAGGTGATCTGCCCGAATTTTGACTGTCCTTTTTGTCCTTTCTGTCCCATGGGTATAAATGAAAACCGTCCATTTCCAGGGATACTCCCAGCCATGGGCGGTTCTGTGTATATAATGTCTACTGAACAATCGAAAAAGCCTTACGGTGCAAGACATAGCGGGCCATTTATGGTATAATGAGTGCAAGAAAAATGACAAAAATCGGGCAAAAGCCTTGCACTTGGGGGACGCTATGTATCGATACAGCAACG
>JAEDJR010000054.1 GCA_016296235.1 Oscillospiraceae bacterium | reverse complement strand
GACGCCATGATCGAGCGCATCGGCCGGGACTTCCAGCTGGGCGGCCACAAGGCGGCGGCCATCGCCATGACCCTGAAGAAGGCGGAAATCTACCTGGTGTCGGATCTGGAGGACGAGTTTGTCCGTTCCATCTTCCTGACCCCGCAGCCCGACGTGCAGACGGCACTGAACCGGGCCTTTGCGAAGCTGGGGCCGGATGCCACGGTGCTGGCCATGCCCTACGGCGGTTCCACGCTGCCGAGAATCGTCTAAGAATAAAATTTGAATATGATGATCGGCTTTCATAAGCAACTACAGGTTTTCTAAACGCTGTCATTGCGAGCCGGTGCGCACACTGGCGCGGCAATCCGTTCCTCTGAACAGACCAATTCTTGGAAGCACGCAAAAACTTGCGGCGTTTGGGATACGGATTGTCACGTCGCTTCGCTCCTCACAATGACAGCGCAGGAGGAAACCCTGTCAATCATATTTTTGTGCTTCATAAAAACGATAGACAAAACAAAATATAATAATGAGGTGTCAAAACATGGATTACGCAAAGGAATCCCTCCGGCTCCATGGCGAGTGGAAGGGCAAAATCGAAGTCATCGCAACGGTTCCCGTGGAAACCAAGGACGACTTGTCTCTGGCCTATACCCCCGGCGTGGCCCAGCCCTGCCTGGAAATCCAGAAGGACGTCAACAAGTCCTATGAGCTGACCCGCCGGCACAACCTGTGCGCCGTTATCACCGACGGCTCCGCCGTGCTGGGCCTGGGCGACATCGGCCCCGAGGCCGGTATGCCGGTGATGGAGGGCAAGTGCGTGCTGTTCAAGGCCTTCGGCGGCGTGGACGCCTTCCCTCTGTGCGTCAAGACCAAGGACGTGGACGAGTTCGTCAACGCTGTGTATCTGATGTCCGGCTCCTTCGGCGGCATCAACCTGGAGGACATCTCCGCTCCCCGCTGCTTTGAGATCGAGCGGAAGCTGAAGGAAAAGTGCGATATTCCCATCTTCCACGACGACCAGCACGGCACGGCCGTCATCACCCTGGCCGGCCTGACCAACGCCCTGAAGGTGGTGGGCAAGAAGAAGGAGGACGTGAAGATCGTCACCTCCGGCGCCGGCGCCGCTGCCATTTCCATCGTGAAGCTGCTGCTGTCCGCCGGCTTCAAGCATGTCACCATGTGCGACCGCAAGGGCGCCATTTATGCAGGCCGTGAGGGCCTCAACTGGATCAAGGAAGAGATGGCCCAGGTCACCAACCTGGAGCGCAAGCCCGGCTCTCTGGCAGAGCAGCTGGTGGGCGCCGACGTGTTCATCGGCGTGTCCGCTCCCGGCACCGTCACCACGGAGATGGTCAAGACCATGAACCGGGACGCCATCATCTTTGCCTGCGCCAATCCCACGCCGGAGATCTTCCCCGACGATGCCAAGGCCGGCGGCGCAGCCGTTATCGCCACGGGCCGCAGCGACTATCCCAACCAGATCAACAACGTCCTGGCCTTCCCGGGCATTTTCCGGGGCACCTTCGATGTCCGCGCCTCCGATATCAATGAGGAAATGAAAATGGCCGCCGCAGAAGCCCTGGCCGGCCTGATCGCGCCGGAGGAGCTGTCCGCCGACTACATCATTCCCAAGGCCTTCGACAAGCGCGTTGGCCCTGCCGTGGCCAAGGCCGTGGCGGAAGCCGCCCGCAAGACCGGCGTGGCCAGAATTTAAGACGATTTTTCCCTGCAAACCGATCCATTGGGATCTGCAGAGCACCCTCGTGCCCCATCTATAGGGGGCTGCCCACGAGGGTCTGCATAACAACAAATGGACGCCGTATTCTCGGCGTCCATTTGTCGTTATGCTTTCTGTTTTCCACTCATCTGCTCCACGTCGATGCGGAACACGGCTACGGATTGGGTCTGGCTTTCTGAAAATGAAAAGCTCTGTCCTGCCTGGTGGGCCATGATGGCGGACAGGCCGAGGGCCTTTTCGGCCGGGTCTGTCACCGGGGAGGCCTGTCCCGTGCCGGTCAGGCTGGCATAGGAACAGCTGTACTTGCAGGGGACTTCTGCCGGCTGCAGCCGGAAATCACAGTCCAGCTCAAAGGCCACAGGACACCCGGGCGTCATGGCGGCAACCTTTCGCCCCTCCCGGGCCGAGTGAATGTAGAAGGACAGCCGGCCGCTCCGGTTGACAAAGCCAAAACTCAGGGGAACCAGATACAGGCCCTGTGCATCCTGGAGGGCGAGACGGAGAATCCTGCACCGCTGCAGAATCTCCAGCATTTCGTCAAAATCCGTGACGGCGCGATCAGCTCTTCGCATGGGCGGCCTCCTTAGAAACAGGCTCAATGAGAATTTCATAGGTGTTGCGGCTGGTCTGGGACTGCTCGATCTCCACGGTGTAGTCGATGAAGAGGCGGCCGCCGGTTTCTTCCAGGTTCACGTCAATTTTCCGGGTGAAGATCCCCAGAAGCAGGCTGCCAAAGCCCAGATCATAGAGAGATTCCTCCCGGACACCCGCCACAAAGACCATGCGGGACTTGACGGGGCCTTCCCGGGTCAGAACCACCCGGCGGGGGTTCAGAATCAGGAAGGTGTTGGTGACGCCGCGGGTGCCGGTGAGCTCCGTCTCCACATAGGAGATGGCAAACTTCCCGTTGCGCCCGGTCATGGTGCCCCGGGTCATCAGCTCCACGGTTTCCGGCGCTGCATCGCCGTTGATCTGGCTGCCCCGGAGGGTAATCAGAACCTCCTGCGTCATCGGCGGCTCTCCATGGCCAGCTCCAGGAGCTTGTCGATCAGCTGGGAGTAGGGGATGCCGCTGGCCTCAAACAGCTTGGGGTACATGGAGATGGAGGTGAAGCCGGGAATGGTGTTGATCTCGTTGAACACCACCTGGCCGTCCTTTTTCACGAAGAAGTCCACCCGGCTCAGGCCGCAGCAGCCCAGGGCCTCATAGATGCGGACGGCAGTTTCCCGCACCAGCTCGGCCACGTCGTCGCCGATGCGGGCGGGAATATAGAGGTTGGAGCAGTCGGAAACGTACTTGGCGTCGTAGTCATAGAAGTCCGCGCCGGCGTCGATTTCACCGCAGATGGAGGCCATGGGGGTCTCGTTGCCCAGAACGGCGCATTCGACCTCCTGGCCGTCGATGAACTCCTCCACCAGGACCTTCCGGTCGAAGGACAGGGCCGTAACCAGCGCCTGCGCCAGACCCTCCCGGTCCCGGGCCTTGCTGACGCCCACGGAGGAGCCGGTGCCGGCGGGTTTGACAAAAACGGGGTAGGAGAACTTCTGCTCCACCTGCTCGCAGACGGCCTCCATGCTGTGGTCGAAGGCGCTGCGGGTGACCAGAAGCCAGTCCGCCTGGCGGACGCCCGCGCTGTCGGCCACCAGCTTGGTCATGCACTTGTCCATACAGGCGGCGGAGGCGGCGATATGGGGCCCCACATAGGGAATGCCTGCGATCTGCAGCAGACCCTGGATGGCGCCGTCCTCACCGTTGGCGCCGTGGAGCACCGGAAATACCACGTCGATGCGCTCACGCACCACGCAGTCGTTTTCAAAGCTCAGAAGCCCCTGGCCATGCACCGGGGAAAGAGTGGCGCGGCGGTTGCTGTCGCAGCTCTGCCAGGTGCCGGCGGGCAGCATACCGTAGTCCTTGCCGCCGAACAGAATCCAATCGCCTTCCTTGGTGATGCCCACGGGGAAGACGTTGTATTTCTCGTGATCGATGTTGTTCAGCACTGATTCCGCCGAACGCAGGGACACCTCGTGTTCCGGAGAGATTCCGCCGAACAGGATGCAGACGCTAAGCTTTCTCAATGGAGTTTCCTCTTTTCCTAAAAATCATTAGTCTCTATATCATATGATAAAAAAGCCTGGAACACAAGTATATTTTTAACAAAAATTTGAGATTTTAGCAGTGGAAAATTCACAGCGCCGGGTATATAATAGAGTGACCAACGGGCGGGTGAGAAGCCGCCCAGGGAAAGGAGGCCCGTGGCATGAACATCGAGCTGAGCAAAAAGGAATTCCGACGGCTGCTGGATCTGGTGTACATCGGCAACTGGATTTTGAATTCCACCCGCGGCAGCGACCGGTTCACCGACTATGACCAGGTGGAAAGCAAGCTCTTCGGCCTGTGCCGCGGTACGGGGATGGATGCCCTGGTGGAGAAATGGGAAGGTGAGGACGTGCCCTCCCGCGCCTTTGCCGACGGCGGGATCCATGAGGCCATCATGGACTATGAGGACACGGTGTTTTTTGAAATTCTGGCGGAGGAGCTGGCCCGCCGGGATATGGACTACCAGCCCGTGTCCCGGGAGAACTACGACGAGCTGGTCTCCCGCATGGACGACTACATTGCCGAATTTGAAGCCAACGGCACCGACAATCTGGTGCTCAACACCTGAGCTGTTTTTTGTGCAAAATGCCGCGATTTCCCCATGGGAAGCCGCGGCGTTTTTGCGGAAAAACCTGCCGGGAACAGTGGAAATTCGCGGGCAGATGCGGTATAATCAACATGAGAAATTATGAGTGCACACAGGAGGAATTCCCCATGCCGACTAACACCTATGAAAGCCCGCTGTCCAGCCGCTACGCAAGCAAGGAAATGCTCTATACCTTCTCGCCGGACAAGAAGTTCACCACCTGGCGGCGGCTTTGGATTGCGCTGGCCCGGGCGGAAATGCAGCTGGGCCTGCCCATCACCCAGACTCAGATTGACGAGCTGGAGGCCCACAAGGACGAGATCGACTACGAAGCGGCAGCCAACTATGAAAAGCAGCTGCGCCACGACGTCATGGCCCACATCCACGCCTACGGCGACCTGTGCCCCAACGCCATGCCCATCATCCACCTGGGCGCCACCAGCTGCTTTGTGGGCGACAACACCGATGTGATTCTCATGCGGGACGGCCTGGAAATCCTGCGTAAGAAGCTGGTCAACCTCATCGACCGCCTGAGCCGCTTCGCCGACCAGTACAAGTCCCTGCCCACCCTGGGCTTCACCCACTTCCAGCCCGCCCAGCTGACCACCGTGGGCAAGCGGGCCACCCTGTGGGTCAATGAGCTGGTCATGGATCTGGAGGAGCTGGAGCACCGCATCGACAGCCTGCAGTTCCGGGGCGTCAAGGGTACCACCGGCACCCAGGCCAGCTTCCTGGAGCTCTTCGGCGGCGATCACGAGAAGGTGCGCAGGCTGGAGAAGCTGGTGTCCCGGGAGATGGGCTTTGAGAAGGTCGTGCCCGTCTGCGGCCAGACCTACTCCCGGAAGATGGACGCCAACGTTCTGGCCACCCTGTCCGCCATTGCCCAGTCCGCCGGCAAATTTGCCACGGATCTGCGGCTCCTGTCCCACCTGAAGGAGGTGGAGGAGCCCTTCCAGGAGAAGCAGATTGGCTCGTCCGCCATGCCCTATAAGCGCAACCCCATGCGCTGCGAGCGCATCTGCTCCCTGGCCCGCTACGTCATCACCGACGCCCTGAACCCGGCCTTTACCTCCTATAACCAGTGGTTCGAGCGGACCCTGGACGATTCCGCCAACAAGCGCATTTCCGTCCCCGAGGCCTTCCTGGCTGTGGATGCCATTCTGCAGATTTACCTCAATGTCACCGACGGCCTGAAGGTCTATCCCAAGGTCATCGAAAAGCGCCTGCGGGAGGAGCTGCCCTTCATGGCCACGGAGAACATCATGATGGATGCCGTGAAGCGGGGCGGAAACCGCCAGCAGCTCCACGAGCGCATCCGCGTCCATTCCGTGGCCGCCGGCAAGGTCATCAAGGAGGAGGGACTGCCCAACGACCTGATCGACCGCATCGCCGCGGATCCCATGTTCGGCCTGACCAAGGAGGAGATTCTCACCCACATGGATCCCGCCGCCTATATCGGCCGCTGCCCGGAGCAGGTTTCCGAGTTTATCGCCCAGGTCATTGATCCCATCCGCCAGAAGTATGCGGATTTGCTGGACGACGAGCAGCCGGAGCTGACGGTATAATTGCACATTGAATCATGCAAGGCGCGGCCGCGGGCTGCGCCTTGCGGCTTTCCTTGCTGAAATTCCACGGGAATGTCATTGACAGGCCACCGGAAATGTCGTACAATAACAGGAGAATCAACATAATCGCGAATCAATGACAGAACAATGTCTGAATTTCAGAAAGGATGACTGATACCATGAAAACGAAAGCTGTTCGAATCCATGGCAAGATGGATCTGCGCCTGGAGGAGATCAACCTGCCGGAGGTCGGCCCCGATGACGTGCAGGTCAAAATCATGTCCGACAGCATCTGCATGAGCACCTATAAGGCCGCCGTGGAAGGTCCCGATCACAAGCGCGTTCCCAACGACTGCGCCGAGCATCCCACCATTGTGGGCCATGAATTCTGCGGCGTGATTCACGCCGTGGGTGAAAACTGGAAGGACAAGTACAAGCCCGGCGACGGCTTCGCCATTCAGCCCGCCCATTTCTACAAGGGCTCCCAGATGGCTCCCGGCTATTCCTACCAGTATTGCGGCGGCGACGCCCAGTATGCCAATGTCCCCATGGAGACGCTGCTGACCGACAATCTGCTGCACTACGATTCCGATACATACTTCTACGGCTCCCTGGCCGAGCCCATGAGCTGCATCATCGGCACCTTCCATGCCATGTACCACACCAAGGCCGGCTCCTACGAGCACGACATGGGCATCGTGGAGGGCGGCAAGATGGCGCTGCTGGCCTCCGTCGGCCCCATGGGCCTGGGCGCCATTGACTACGCCCTGCACTGCGACCGCCGTCCCAGCCTGCTGGTGGTCACCGATATCGACGACGAGCGTCTGGCCCGTGCCGCCAGCATCTACACCGTGGAGCACGCCAGGGAGATGGGCATCGAGCTGCACTACGTCAACACCGCCAAGGTGGACGATCCGGTCAAGACCCTGCGGGACTTCACCGGCGGCACCGGCTACAACGACGTCATCTGCTTCGCGCCGGTCAAGCCCGTGGTGGAGCAGGCCGACGCCATTCTGGGCTTTGACGGCTGCCTGAACTTCTTCGCAGGCCCCACCAACACCCAGTTCAAGGCCGAGTTCAACTTCTATAACGTCCATTACCTCTACACCCATGTGGTGGGCACCTCCGGCGGCAACACCAACGATATGAAGGAAGCCATCGCCATGATGACCTCCGGCAAGATCAACCCCGCCGCCATGGTTACCCACATCGGCGGTCTGGACGCCGTGGTGGACACCACCCTGAACCTGCCCAACATCCGCGGCGGCAAGAAGCTGATCTACACCCAGATCGAAATGCCCCTGGTGGCCATCGCCGACTTTGCCAAGCTGGGCGAAACCGATCCCATGTTCAAGACCCTGGCCGAAATCACCGAGCGCAACAACGGCCTGTGGAGCGCCGAGGCAGAGAAGTATCTGCTGTCCTGCAAGATGTAATTTCCAGTGAGCAAGTAATACAAAGGAGTGAAGCAATATGGCACAAGGTGTTCTGATGCCCAAAGAGGGCATCACCGTGGAATCCTGCATCATGGGCGAGTGGAAGGTCAACGTGGGCGATCAGGTCAACGTGGGCGACATCCTCTTCACCTATGAGACCGATAAAGCCGAATTTGAGTGCGCCTCCACCGCCGCCGGCACGCTGCTGGAGCGGTTCTATGAGGAAGGCGACGAGGTGCCCTGCCTGATTAACGTCTGCGCCGTGGGAAATCCCGGTGAGGATGTGTCCGCTCTGCGGGGCGTGGGCGGCTCTGCCGCGCCTGCCGCTGATGAGGCCCCTGCTGCAGCCCCTGCCGCCGCGCCGGCTCCCGCTGCCTCCGCCAATGTGGCCCAGGGCGTCATCATGCCCAAGGAAGGCATCACCGTGGAGTCCTGCATCATGGGCGAATGGAAGGTCAATGTGGGCGATCCGGTCAACGTGGGCGATATCCTGTTTACTTATGAGACCGATAAGGCCGAGTTCGAGTGCGCCTCCACCGCCGCCGGCACGCTGCTGGCCCGGTTCTATGAGGAAGGCGACGAGGTGCCCTGCCTGATTAACGTCTGCGCCGTGGGTCAGCCCGGCCAGGACTTCGAGTGCCTGAAGGGCATCGGCGGAACCCCCGCGCCTGCCGCCGCACCCGCAGCGGAAGCGCCTGCTGCCGCTGCCGCACCCGCCGCTGCGGCCGTCTCCGGCCCCGTGGCCACTGCCGTCATTATGCCCAAGGAGGGCATCACCGTGGAGGCTTGCCTCATCGGCGAATGGCAGAAGGAAGTGGGCGATCCGGTCAGCGTGGGCGACGTGCTGTTCACCTATGAGACCGACAAGGCCGAATTTGAATGCACCTCCACCGCCGCAGGCACCCTGCTTGCCAAGTTCTATGAAAACGGCGACGAGGTGCCCTGCCTGATCAACGTCTGCGCCGTGGGCAAGCCCGGCGACGAGTTCGAGTGCCTGCGGGGCATCAGCGGCAATCCTGCCGTGGCTGCCGCGCCCGCCGCTGTCCAGGAGGACACCTCCGACGACGGCTCTCCCATCTCTCCCAGAGCCAGAGCCCTGGCCAAGAAGGCCAATGTGGAGCTCAGGGGCGCCAAGGGCACCGGCCCCAACGGCCGCATCATTGAGCGCGATGTCCGCCGCCTCATGGAGGAAGGCTGCCTGAAGAAGGCTGCCGCGGCGGAGGCTGCTCCCGCTCCTGCCGCTTCTGCCCCTGCCGCTGCCGCTCCCGCGCCCGTGGCTGCGGCTCCTGCTGCCGAGGCCGATTATGTGGACGTGAAGTTCAACGCCGTCCGCCGTGCAACGGCCAAGTCCATGATGCAGTCCCTGTCCACCATGGCCCAGCTGACCCAGCAGTACAGCTTCGATGCCACCCAGCTGCAGGCTTACCGCAAGATGCTCAAGACCATGGACGGCCCCATGGGCAAGATTTCCCTCAACGACATGGTCATGTTCGCCGTATCCCGCACCATCCTGGCCCATCCCGACCTCAACGCCAATGTGCTGGAGGAGAACGTAGTCCGGCAGTTCAAGGTTGTCAACCTGGGCTTCGCCTGCGACACGCCCAGAGGCCTGCTGGTGCCCGTCATCAAGAACGCCGACAAGCTGTCCCTGCTGGAGCTGTCCATGGAAGCCAAGACCCTGGCTGCCGAGGCCAAGGAAGGCAAGCTGAGCCTGGATAAGATGGCCGGCGGCACCTTCACCGTCACCAACATCGGCTCCTTCGGCTGCGAGGCCTTTACCCCCGTTATCAACCCGCCGCAGACCGGCATCCTGGGTGTCTGCAACATCCAGACCAGGATCAAGTCCGTCTCCGACGGCAAGATCGAGACCTACCCCGCCATGGGCCTGTCTCTGACACTGGATCACCGCGTGGTAGACGGCGCGCCGGCAGCCCGCTTCATGCAGGAACTGTGCCGGAACCTGGAGAATTTCCTGACCCTGCTGGCAAAATAAAGAAGGAGCTATCCGACCATGGAAAAATTCGATGTCATCGTCATCGGCGGCGGTCCCGGCGGTTATCTCAGCGCAGAGCGCGCCGCCCAGGGCGGCCTGAAGGCTGCCCTGATCGAAAAGAAATGGATGGGCGGCACCTGCCTCAATGAAGGCTGCGTGCCCACAAAGAGTCTGCTGTACTGTGCCAAGCAGTACTCCGCCGCCAGACACGGCGCGGATTACGGCATCACAGCGGAGAACGTGATCATTGACCACGCCAAAGTGACGGCACGCAAGGACCGGGTGGTGAAAACCCTGGTCACCGGCGTCAAGGCCGCCATGAAAGCCAACAACATCCATGTTTACATGGCCGAAGCAAGAATTGAAGGCCGGGCGGCGGACAGGACATTCCTGGTCCGGGCAGGAGAGGAACTGCTGTCCGCCGACCGCCTGGTGATCGCCACCGGCTCTGTGGCTGTGGTTCCTCCGGTGCCGGGCCTCAGGGAGGGACTGGAATCCGGCTTTGTGGTCACCAACCGGGAGGCGTTGGAACTGAAGGAACTGCCGGAGTCCCTGGTGTGTATCGGCGGCGGCGTCATCGGACTGGAAATGGCCTGCTATTTCGCCACCGTCGGCGTCAAGGTCACCATCATCGAGATGATGCCCAAGATTGCAGGCTCCACCGATGCTGAAATCTGCAGCAGCCTTATGAAAACCTACCAGAAGGAGGGCATGGTGTTCAAGCTCTCCGCCAAGCTCCTGGAGGTGGGGGCCGATTCCGTCCTCTATGAGGATGCGGAAGGGAAGCATGTGCTGCCCTGCCGGAAGGTGCTGCTGTCCGCCGGCCGAAAGGCCAACGTGGCCGGTCTCAATCTGGAGGCATTGAATATCCAGACGGAGCGGGGCGCGGTGGTTACGGACAGCCATATGTGCACCAATGTCCAGGGCGTCTACGCCGTGGGCGACTGCAACGGCAGGCTGATGCTGGCCCATACTGCCTATCGGGAGGCCGAGGTGGCCGTGAACCATATGCTGGGCGTCAGGGATGAGATGTGCTACGAGGCCATTCCCTCCGTGATCTACACCAATCCCGAGGTCGCCTCCGTGGGTGAGACCCGGGAGACCGCCGAAAAGAAGGGCATGAACGTGAAGGTGGTCAAGACCTCCATGCGGACCTCCGGCCGGTATCTGGCCGAAAACCCCGGCGGCAGCGGTTTCTGCAAGCTGGTCTATGATCTGGACCGGCAGTGCCTGGTGGGCGTGCAGATGATCGGGAACTACTCCTCCGAGATCATCTACGGCGCAGCACTGATGCTGGAGACCCAGCTTCCTCTGAGCCAGTTGAAAAAGCTGGTCTTCCCCCATCCCTCCGTCTGCGAGGTCATCCGGGAAGGATTGTTTGAAATCTGAGCAGGCCCACAGATCAATTTGCAATTTCATACATGAAAGGATGTATCAACAATGCCCAAGTCTTTATACGTCGATCCCGTGGCAACCAGAGCCGCCGGGTCCATCCATTTTGAAGACATCCCCGTCTGCACCTATAACAAGACCATCGAGGAAGAGCGCAAGAACTATTCCGACGAGGATCTGATCCGCATCTACCGCGATATCACCATCCTGCGTGAGTTCGAGCACATGCTGACCCTCATCAAGACCCAGGCCAGCTACAACGGCGTGGACACCACCTATCCCGGCCCCGCCCACCTGTCCCTGGGCCAGGAGGCCTCCTGTGTGGGCGAAGCCTACCTGCTGGACAAGGACGACATCATCTTCGGCTCCCACCGCTCCCACTCCGAAATTCTGGCCAAGAGCCTGAGCTGCATCGAGAAGATGTCCGACAAGGAACTGATGGACGTCATGGAGAACTTCCTGGGCGGCAAGA
>JAEDJR010000053.1 GCA_016296235.1 Oscillospiraceae bacterium | reverse complement strand
ATGCCCATCTGACCGCTGCCGGCAAAGAGATCCAGAAACCGGCTCCCTTCCGTTTCAAACTGAATGATGGAAAAGACCGCTTCCTTCACCCGGTCTGTGGTGGGCCGGGTCAGAAGGCCCTCCGGTGTTTTCAGCCGCGTCCCCCGGGCCGTTCCCGTTATGACTCTCATGGCGTTTCCTCTCCTTGCTCCTGATGAAAATAGTCGTAGACCGTCCGGGCCTGCTTTGCGGGCAGCACCTGCTCCAGGTCGGAAACCGCCGCCTTTTCAATGGCGGACACCGATTTGAATTTCGTCAGCAGCTGCTTTTTCCGCACGCTGCCAATGCCCGGGATCTGATCCAGCACCGATTCCCGCAGCCGCTTGCTGCGCAGCTGCTGATGATAGGAAATGGCAAACCGGTGGGTCTCCTCCTGAATTTGGCCGATGAGGGCAAAGACCGCCGACGCACCCTGAATTCCGATTTCCTCTCCGGACGCCGTCACCAGTGCACGGGTCCGGTGCCGGTGATCCTTGACCATGCCATAGACCGGAAAGCTGAGGCCCAGCTCCCGCAGGGCCTTCTCCGCCGTCTGGGCATGGACGACGCCGCCGTCGATCAGCAGCAAATCCGGCTTCTCCGCAAAGCCCTTGTCCTGGTCGCGGTAATGGGTGAACCGCCTGGTGATGACCTGATACATGGACGCGTAATCGTCCTGACCGGCCAGATCCCGGATTTGAAAGCGCTTATAGTCCCGCTTCAGGGGCTTTCCGCCGGAGAATACCACCATGGAGGCCACTATATCCGTTCCCGCCGTATTGGAGATATCATAGGACTCCATCCGCAGCGGCTTTTCCGGCAGGCCCAGCATGGCCTGCAGAAGCCCCAGGGTGCCCGTATTGCGCTCTTCTTTGGAGGTGACGCGCTCCGCCTCCTCCAGAGCGTTTTTATTGGCCAGCTCCACCAATCGGACACCGTCCCCCCGTTGGGGCCGCCGGATGTGAACGCGCTTGCCCAGATTCTGCAGAAGCAGATCTGAGAACAGCTGCGCGTCCTCCATATCGCAGGGCAGCAGGATTTCCTTGGGCGCACAGTTCCGGGTGAGATAATACTGCTTCACCAGGGACGAAACGGCGTCTTCCGTGGAATCCATCACCGACAGCAGCTCGTATTCCTTGTCCAGCAGATTTCCTTCCACATAGTGGAGCACCACGAAGCAGGCGCACGACTCGTTCCGGAAGAACCCAATCACGTCCGTATGGGCCATGGTGCCAGCTGTGACCAGCTGCCTCTTGCCCAGATTCTCGATTGCCATCAGGCGGTCGCGCAGAGAGGCGGCCCGTTCGAATTCCAGATTCTCCGCCGCCTGTTCCATCTCCGACCGCAGCTGCGCGGCGACCTGCTGGTATTTCCCCTCCAGCACCAGCCGGACCTGCTCCATGACCGCCCGGTAGACCTGGGGGCTCTTTCCGGGCTGGCACCAGCCGTCGCAGTTGTTCATATGATAATTGAGGCACGGCCGGTCCTTTCCCACATCTCTCGGAAACTGCTTGCCGCAGCCCGGCAGCTTGAAGGTCAGCCGGATGGTGTCGATCACCTGCTGGGTCACATACCGCCCGCCGAAGGGGCCGTAGTAATGGGCGCCGTCCTCGGCAACCCGGCTGACCATGGTCATCACCGGATATTCTTCCCCCGCAGAGATGCGTAAATACGGATATCCCTTGCCATCCTTCAGCAGAATGTTGTATTTCGGCATGTGGCGCTTGATGAGCGAGCACTCCAGCACCAGGGCCTCAAACTCCGACGCCGCCACGATGACATCAAAATGGTCGATCTGGGAGACCATGACCCGGGTCTTGGCCGTGTGGGAGGCGGAATCCTGGAAATATTGGCTGACCCGGTTACGGAGCTTTTTGGCCTTGCCCACATAGATCACCTGATTGGCTTTGTCCTGCATCAGGTACACCCCGGGCGCCAGCGGCAGAGTGCGCGCTTTGTCCTTCAGTTCTTCAAACGTCATGCCGCCACCTCCGCAGTGCAAAAAAGGTGTGTTGCAAATACCGTCGCAACACACCTTTTGATCTAAGTTCTGAGATCAGAAGATCTCCTTCACCAACATTTCCGTCAGCGTGTTCACAGCCTCTTCCTCATCGGGACCTTCGGCAATCAGACTGATACGGGTGCCCTTCGTAATCCCCATGGAGAGCACACCCAACAGGCTCTTGGCATTGATGCGCCGCTCCTCCACCTCGATCCAGATGCTGGACTTGAACTCGTTGGCCTTCTGGATAAAGTATGTAGCTTGCCGGTTATATAGGCCGGACTCACACTTGACGATTGATTGCTGCATATACATAGAACGACACTCCTTGTAGCAAGCTTTACACTTTTATTTTAGCAAGATTTATAAAAATGTCAATCATTATTATGCGAATTCGACGATGGTCACGCCATCTTCCCCTTCGCCGTAGGTTCCCAGGCGGAACCGCTTGACATATTTGCACTTTTTCAGCTCCGCATGGACGGCTGCGCGCAGAGCGCCGGTTCCCTTTCCGTGAATGATTCTTGCCGAGGAAAGGTTGGCCAGATAGGCGTTGTCCAGGAACATGCCCAGGACGCCCATCATTTCGTCCGTTGCCATGCCGCGAAGATCCAGCTCCGGCGACGCCGCCTCCAGACGCAGCTCACGCTTGCTCTTTTCCAGAACCTTCTTGACGTTCTTTTTCTGTTCGTCCTCCAGCAGGTACACTTCCTCGGGCTTGGCCGTGATTTTCATGATACCCGCCTGCAGCTGATAGGTGCCGTCCTTGTTGATGGCCAGAACCGAGGCCTTGGAGCCCAGCTTCACCAGCTCCACCGTATCGCCCACGCGGATGGCACGGGAGGGTTCCGGACGCTTCGGCTCTTCCCGCTTCCCCACCAGCTTGTCCTCCGCCTCGTTCAGCGCCCGGCGCAGCTCCGCCTGCTTGGTATTGACGCCCTGGGCGTCGGCGGTGTCCCGCATCTGCTTGCGCAGCTGGCGCAGCTCCTCCGACACCTCATTGGCCGTCCGGCGGGCGTCGTCAATGATATGCTGCGCCTCCTGGCGGGCCTTGGCAACCGCCTTTTCCCTCTCTTTTTTGATTTCGGCAAAATAGGCGTCTGACTGCCTTTTGTTGCGCTCCGTCTCCTGACGCAGGCGCTCCGCCTCCTGACGGGCCGCCTCCATGGCCTGGCGCTGCTCCTCCAGCTGGTTGAGCACGTCCTCAAAATTGGCGTCGTTTTCATTGACCATGGAACTGGCATCGTCAATGATATGCTCCGGCAGGCCCAGCTTCCTGGAAATGGCAAAGGCGTTGGATTTGCCCGGCACACCGATCAGCAGCCGGTATGTGGGCTGCAGGGTCTCCACGTTGAATTCACAGGAGCCGTTGATGACCCCCTGGGTTCGCATGGCGAAGAGCTTCAGCTCCGCATAGTGGGTGGTCGCTGCCACCCGGGCGCCGCACTGGCGGCAATACTGAATGACCGCAATGGCCAGCGCCGCACCCTCCGCCGGATCGGTGCCGGCGCCCAGTTCATCGAAGAGAACCAGCGACTGGCTGTCGCACAGGCCGATGATCTCCACGATATTCTTCATATGGGCGGAGAAGGTGGACAGGGACTGCTCAATGGACTGCTCATCGCCGATATCGGCCAGAACGCGGGTAAACACGGAAAGATAGCTGCCGTCGTCCGCCGGAATATGCAGGCCGCACTCCGCCATCAGGGTCAGCAGGCCGATGGTCTTGAGGGTCACCGTCTTGCCGCCGGTATTGGGGCCGGTGATGACCAGCGTATCAAAGTCGTCGCCCAGCCGGACCGTGATCGGCACCACCTTTTGTTTGTCAATCAGCGGATGACGGGCTTTTTTCAGGAACAGCTTCCCGTCCTCCCGGATCTGCGGCTCCATGGCATTCATCTGGAAGGACATCTTGGCCTTGGCAAAGATGCAGTCCAACTCCACCAGGATTTCAAAGTTGTGGTCGATGTGCTCCTTATAAGCCGCAGCCTCGGCAGAAAGCTCCGCCAGAATCCGCTCGATTTCCTTTCGCTCCCTGGCGAACAGCTCCCGCAGGGCGTTGTTGGCGTTGACCGCCTGCATGGGTTCGATAAAGAAGGTGCTGCCGGAAGAGGACACGTCATGAACCAGGCCCGGCACGTTGGCCTTGCATTCGCTCTTGACCGGAACCACAAAGCGGTCGGAGCGGATGGTGATAATCGGCTCCCGCAGGTACTTTGCGTAGGTCGGTGAGGAGATGACCTTCTGCAGAGATTCCCGGATTTTGGCGCTCTGCACCCGGATATGCCGGCGGATATCCGCCAGTTCGGGACTGGCGGCGTCGGCGATTTCCTCCTCGGACAAAATGGAATGGTCGATCTTTTCTTCCAGGTATTTATTGGCCGTCAGCTCCAGAAAATAGTGATCCAGAACGGAGGACACGGCGTCGGTTTCGGCGTAGTTTTTCACCTGTCTTGCACAGCGCAGGACACCGGCGATCTTCAACAGCTCTCCTGCGGAAAGACAGCCGCCCCGGTCCGCCCGGGCCAAGGAGGCACTGACGTCCTTGACGCCGCCCAATCCGGGCGAGCCCTTTTGCACCACCAGCTTACAGGCAGCGGTGGTCTGCGCCTGCAGCTGACGGATATCGTCCACATCCGTCAGGGGCGCCAGCTGCAGGCATCGCGCCTTGGCTTCCTCGCTGCAGGCCTGATCAGCCAGCAGCTGCAGCACGGCGTTCAGCTCCAGCTTTTGAAGCGATTTTTCATATAATGCACTCATGTCACGATTCCTCTTATGTGATTTGCAGAGATTTGTAAAAGTCCAATGTAAAAAAGCCCCGTTCCAGCTGCGTCAGAAGATAGGTTTCCGTCACATCGGACAGCTCCTTCAGGGTTTCCTCCCCCAATCGGAAGGAAAACAGCCGCTTGATCTCGCAGGCAGTCAGATAGCGCATGGCATCCAGGGTGCCGGGGTGAATGGGCAGCCGCACGCCGGTCTCCTCCGGCTGCCGGCAGCCGGCGCACTGCAGCACGCCGCCGGACACCAGAAACCGGTCCGGCGAAGGATTGCCGCAGACGGTGCAGCCGTCCAGCATGGGCGTATAGCCTGCCAGACAGGCCGCCCGCAGTTCGAATGCCGCCTTGACCAGCTTCTGGGGGCGGTTGAGTTTGGACAGGGCATAGAAGCCGTTGAGACACATGGACAACAGCTCCGGATTGGGCGCATCCTCCTGGGATAACACCTCCGCCACCTGGGCAAAATAACTGGCCAGGGACAGCAGCTCGATGTCCTCCCGCAGAGGAAGGAACAGCTCCAGGGGCACGGCCTCGTCCACGGTCATGGAGCCCCGTCCCTCAAACACGGTGAATTCGCTGAGGGCCAGCAGCTGGCAGCCGCTTTTCAGCTTGCTGCTCCGGCTCCGGACGCCTCTGGCCCGCAGCGTCAGCCTGCCGCGATCCCGGCTCAGAACCGTCAGCAGCTTGTCCGAATCTTTATATTCCGTTTCTCGAAGAACAAGGCCCTCAGTTTTGAAATACATGATACGCTCCTAGGCCGAGAGAGGCTGCGCCTCCCGCAGTGCTTTGCGATACAGAAGGTATACTTCCGGCAGGCCTGTCTCCCGAAACAGGCTCCAAAGAAACTCCGAATCCATAAGCAGTTCCTCCTTCTACCACGATGGTATTAGGATTCACCGATTTCAGAAGCCTATGCCTGGTAAGATTCTTTATTCGTAGCCGAGATTGCGGATCAGGAAATCACTGTCGCGCCAGTTTTCCTTGACCTTGACCCAGGTCTGCAGATAGACCTTGGTGCCCATGAAGCGTTCGCAGTCCGTCCGGGCCATGGTGCTGATTTTTTTCAGCATGGCCCCCTGCTTTCCGATGATAATCCCCTTATGGCTGGCTTTTTCGCAATAAATGGTAGCGTCGATGTCGATGATTCCGCTGTCGCGCTCGGAGAAGCGAGTGATTTCCACCGCCGTTCCATGGGGGATTTCCCGATCCAGGCACCAAAGAAGCTTCTCCCGGATAATCTCCGCCATCACCTGGCGCTCCGGCTGGTCGGTGGTCACATCATCGGGGAAAAAGTGCGGACCCTCCTGGGCAAAGGATTCGGCTTCCTTTAAAAGCTCCTCCACGCCCTCGCCGGTTTTGGCGCTGATGGGAATCACAGCGTGGAACTCATGGGCCCTGGCATAGACAGCCATCACTTCCAGCAATTGCTCCTTCTCAACGGTATCAATTTTATTGATTACCAGCACCGCCGGCGCGCCGCTGGCCGCGATCTGACGGATCAGCTCCTCCTCCTGAGGGCCGATGTTGGCGATGGGCTCCACCATAAGGAAGGTGGCGTCCACATCGGCCACGGATTCCTGCACCACATTGACCATATAGTCGCCCAGCTTGGTTCTGGGCTTATGAAAGCCGGGGGTGTCCAGGAACACCAGCTGCGTCTCCCCGCGGGTCAGGACGCCGCAGATCCGGTTCCGGGTGGTCTGGGGCTTGTTGGACACAATGGCGATTTTTTCCCCCACAATGGCGTTTGTCAAAGTGGACTTGCCCACGTTGGGCCGTCCGGCAATGGTAATCATAGCGGATTTGGTCATACTCAGCGTTCCTCTTTCGTCTTATCTGGTCAGCAGCAGCTGCGCCATAATGGTTTCCTCCTGGCGGCGCATCTGCCGCTTCATGGGGCCGTCGTCCAGATGGTCATAGCCCAGCAGGTGCAGCACGGAATGCACCGTGAGATAGCCAATCTCCCGCTTGACCCCGTGGCCGTACTCTTGTCCCTGCTCCATGGCACGTTCCAGGGAGATGCACATATCCCCCAGGGGCACCCGGCCGGTTTCCGGATCCACATAGTCCGACCAGTCCTCCGGCAGCTGACCGGGGGTCAGGGAAAACATGGGGAAGGAAAGCACATCCGTCGCCTGGTCGATCTGCCGGCTGGCGGCGTTGATGGCACGAATGCCCTGGTTGTCCGTCACCAGAACATTGATCTCGCAGGGGACATCGACCCCCTGGAACCGCAGGGCCTGGGTGATGCAGCGGCGCAGATGGAGACTCAGGCCCAGATTGGCCGGCTGCTTTTTATCAAATGAAATTCTGATTTTATAGATCATAGCTCATTTCCTCTTGAACTTTTTGGGGCCTTCCGTCGCAGGAAGCCTTGTTTTCTCATAGTGATCGTAGGCGGCGACAATGCGCTGCACCAGCATATGCCGCACCACATCGCTGGCCGTCAGGCGGCATATGGCGATGTCCTCCACCCCATCCAGAACCCGGATGGCCTCCTTCAGACCGCTGATCTTATCGCCGGGCAGGTCGATCTGGGTCACATCGCCGGTGATGACAATTTTGGAGCCGAAGCCCAACCGGGTCAGGAACATTTTCATCTGCTCCCGGGTGGTGTTCTGGGCCTCGTCCAGAATGATAAAGCTGTTGTCCAGGGTGCGGCCGCGCATATAGGCCAGGGGCGCCACCTCAATATTGCCGCGCTCCAGATACTTGCTGTAGGTCTCCGGCCCCAGCATGTCAAACAACGCGTCGTAGAGCGGGCGCAGGTAGGGATCCACCTTATTCTGCAGATCGCCGGGCAGGAAGCCCAGGCGCTCGCCGGCCTCCACGGCAGGACGGGTCAGAATGATCCGGTCCACCTCTTTGGCCCGGAAGGCCGCCACCGCCTGGGCCACGGCCAGGTAGGTCTTGCCGGTGCCGGCAGGGCCTACGCCGATGGTAATGGTATGCTTGCCGATGGCCTTGAGGTACTTCTGCTGGCCCAGGGTCTTGGCCTTGATGGGCTTTCCCTTGGCTGTGACACAGACCACATCCTGGGCCATGGCGCTGATCTTATCGTCGTTGCCGCTTTTCACCAGATCGATGAGATACCGGACCTTCTGCTCATCAATGGTCTCTCCCTTGGCGGCCAGGGCCAAAAGTCCCTCCACCGCCCGGACTCCCTGGTCGGCTTGCTCTTCCTCTCCCTGGATTTTCAGCTCCGTGCCCCGATTGACCACATGCACCTGAAAGGCCGCTTCAATCCGCTTGATATTCTCATCAAAGGAGCCGAACACCTCAATGATCTGCTCCAACCGTTCCGCGTTGACCGTGCGTTCCATCATCGTTAAAATCCTCTTCGTTCCACTTTGCCTCCACCGTTTCCGCAATCATTTCGTGGCATTCCAGTACCGACTTCAGGCGATAGACGCCGTTACCCAATTCCAGGCTCCCGGATCTCCCGCGGATCTCGCCGGCCTGCATATCCGCCAGCGTGGTGCGCTCCACATAGTCCATCAGCCGGTCTTCCGCCGCCTGCTCCTCAAGGGATGCGTCGCGGAGGGTATAGGGAACATAGGTTTCAGTCAGTACCGCCACCGGAAGCTGCAGTCCGCCCGGCAGGGACAGGTTTTTTCTGTTACTCATTTTATCACAGTCTGCAGTCAAAATTCCACTGTTTCCAAAGATTTTTATTCTGCGTTTTCCAAATTCCAGCCACACGCAGGTCTCCGGCTCCCCGGATTGGACCTTTTCTCCGTAGATCTCCGGGGTTGCGGCCACTTTTGTTCTCCAGGTTCTGGCAAAAATTTCCGCCTGGGCATATTCCAGCGTATATCGCTGCTCCAGATCCACCAGTCCCGATACCAGCATTTCTCCGGCCAGAACCAGATCGCCGGGCTTTTTAACGGCTTGACCCGCCAGAATGGACTGCTCCGTAATCAATCCGGTGCGGGTGGCAATCACATTGGCAAAGCCCCTCCGTTCCAGGGTCTGCGGCGTCTCCGGCCGTTCCCGCACCACAACCCGGGCCATGCAGCCGTTCTGCGTCACCGTAATCCATTGGAGCTGGGGCAATCTGTTCAGTACATGGTCTTTGATCCATTTGGGCCTGATTTTGGGGCCGTACATCCCGAATCCCACGCCCAAATCCTCCAGAGTCCGGAGAATCAGCTCGTCCGGCACTGTCTCATTGCCGGACACCTCATAAAACAGTAGAAACTGCGGCGTCACCACCACGGTCAGGACGGCGAGGACCAGCATCACAATCAGGACCGGCCGGTGAAATACGCCCCGCAGCGCTTGCTTCGCTCCCATCATGGAGGCGTCACGCATGTCGCACATGGCGGCGTCCGCAGCCTGCCGCACGGCCGGAAGATCCCTGGGAAAGACGCTGAGCCGCAGGGTAAAGTCGTCCAGCCAGGTGACACCCCAGAAGGGAATCCGCTTCCGGGTCAAACGATTCAAAATCCATCCGGGCGTCGCACCCGTGATTTCCACAATCCAAAATCCGCGCAGATACCAGAACAGCTTATTCATGGCGATCCTGCGGCAGCTCAATGGCAAGCACGCTTCCGGTTACCGTGATGCGTTTGCAGTTCATCAGTTTAATGGTCAGCCGCTGCCCGGTGACACAGATCGGGCCAATGCTGCTGTCGATGGAAATCCGCTCCTGGGCGTATTCCAGCAGCCCCTTATGGGGCTCCACGCTCAGTTCCCCCGTGCCGGTCACTTCGATTCTCGGCAATCCTGCCACAATTTCCGCCGGCAGCTCCAGCTTCCTGGACGCCTGCTCCATCAGCTTTCTCGTAACGTTCATGCCATCGCCTCCTGTACTCTCATTCTTATGCGCCGCCGGAAAGGATTACGCCGCAGCGGCATAGATTCTCAGTGAGGTGAGCGCTTATGAAGCATTGGGTCCGTCTTCCTGTCTGTATCCTCCTGCTGGTTTCCGCCTGTTGTCTGATGCTCCGGCCGCAAATCGCCGTCCGGGCCATTGCGAACGGACTGTCGGTCTGCGCAGGCTCCATTCTGCCTTCCCTGTTTCCTTTTTTCGTCTTGACTAACCTTTGGATTTCCCTGGGTTATGCCAGCCGCCTCAGCCGCCGCGCAGAGCCCCCGGTCAGAGCGCTCTTTCATCTGCCCGGCGCTGCCGCTTCCCCTCTGCTGCTCGGCGCTCTGGGCGGATATCCCGTCGGCGCGCAGACGGTGGTCCGTCTCCGGGAACAGGGTATGCTCTCCCAAGCGCAGGCGCAGCAGACCCTTCTGTTCTGCAATAACGCGGGGCCTGCTTTTATCTTTGGAATCCTGGGCTACGGTTTGTTTCAAAGCACAGCCGTGGGCGCCGTCCTTTGGGGGATCCACCTTGGAAGCGCCCTGCTGCTGGGACTCCTGTTTCGCCCGGCGCGGCCGTCCGACGGAGATTTCGGCCTGATCCCTGAGCCGGACAGAACGCCGTTTCTTCCGGCACTGAGCCGGGCTGTGGCGCAGGCCGGAGAAACCGCGCTGCGGGTATGCACGTTCGTGCTTTTTTTCTCTGTTCTGACCGGGTATCTGAAGCAATCTGTCCCTGCCGGCTGGCAGAGCGCGGGCTGGTTTTCTGTCGCGCTGGGCAGTCTGGAGCTGGCCGGCGGCGCCAGGCTTCTGGCTTCCTCCACCCTTTCTCCCGCCGGCGTCTTCGTGGCCGCTGCCGGGCTGCTGGGGTGGGGCGGCGTGTGCGTCCACTGCCAGACGCTGTCCGTCTTGTCATCCTCCGGCCTTTCCCCCAAACGCTATCTGTT
Source organism: Oscillospiraceae bacterium (assembly GCA_016296235.1). Classification (GTDB taxonomy): domain Bacteria; phylum Bacillota; class Clostridia; order Oscillospirales; family Oscillospiraceae; genus Avoscillospira. Next base: position 719 of record JAEDJR010000053.1, on the reverse strand, counting down.
CGGAAAAGCACTGCACAGCTTGGTCAGTACGGCTGCCGCCTGTCTGGCCGCGCCGTTTGTACTTTCTGATCGCGCCTGTTTTTCCCTGTCGGAAGCAATGCCGGTGTGGCTTTTCGCCCTGCCGCTGCTCCTGCTGATCCCGCTTCTTCTAAAAAGTTCCTCTGGAAAAAGTGGGAGAAAGCGTGTATAATGACGGAGAGAGGAGGTGCGCACCCATGCTGTTTCGAAAGAAAATCGAACGTTTCTGCGCTTACTGTGCATTTTCCGGAAAAGTCAATGACAACCAGGTCATCTGCCAAAAATGCGGCATTGTTCCTGCCTCCCATCATTGCCGCCGGTTTCGCTACGATCCCCTGAAGCGGATTCCGCCCAAGGCCAAGGCGCAGGACTTTTCCAAATTCGATCAGAAGGATTTTTCCCTGTAATCCCCAATTAACAAACAAAAGGAACACTGCAAAACGCAGTGTTCCTTTGCTTTACGTATGGAATTACGCTTCGACTTCTTCCTCTTCCTCGACGGGAGCCAGCAGGGCGCGGATGGACAGGCTGATGCGCTTGTTCTCCATGTCCACGTCGATGATCTTGGCGTCGACTTCCTGACCCTCGGACAGCACGTCCTCGGGCTTGCCGATGCGGCGATCGGCAATCTGGGAGATGTGGATCAGGCCGTCCACACCGGGGATGATCTCGGCAAAGGCGCCGAAGGTCATCAGCTTCAC